>NZ_LMKQ01000003.1 GCF_001421565.1 Agromyces sp. Leaf222
ACCGCCGCGGCGACATATGAAAACCTACAATCCCCCACCCCACACACACAAATCCAACCCACACCCCGGGCGTGTCGCACCACCCGCAAACACCCGCACATCCGCGGTCAACGGCGTCGATGCGCAGCGGCATCCGGCCTCGAAAGCGCATCTCACCGGCATCCGCTCTTCTGAGTGAGCGCTCATTCAGTTATGATCTCGGTCATGGCAGAACGAGCACGACGGGCGAAGCCCATGGGCCGCGATGAGCGACGGGCGTCGATCATGGACGCCGCGGTGCCGCTCCTCGTGCAGTACGGGCGCGACGTCACGAGCAAGCAGCTCGCGGAGGCGGCCGGCGTGGCCGAAGGAACGCTGTACTCGGTGTTCCAGGACAAGGACGAGTTGATCCACGACTCGATCCATCGGCACATCGAGGCCACGTCGATGGTCGACGCGATCCGCGGGATCCCCGAGTCGACCGAGCTCGACGACGTGATCCGGGCGATCGTCGAGCTGACCCAGCACCGCACCGAGCAGATCTTCGCGCTCGTCGCGATCCTCGGCTTCCACGAGCGCACCCCCGAGAACGTCAAGCGTCGTCCGCCCGACAACGAGCCCGTCATCCAGGCGATCGCCGACACGCTGCTGCCGCACCGCGACCGACTCTCGGTGACACCTCGCCGCGCGGCCCAGTTCATCAGGTACGCCACGTTCTCCATGACCCACCCGCTCATCACGAACGGCGACATCGTGCCCGCCGACGAGATCAGCGCACTCCTGCTGCACGGCTTCTCGGCACGGGCGGATGCCGGCGACTCGCCCGCATCCACCGACGAGCACCGGGCCCCGACATCCGTCATCGCCACCTTCACCGCACCGCCGACCGCACCCACTCACGCGTAGAAAGCCGCATCGCATGCTTCTCACCCTGTTGAAGCGCTACGTCAAGCCGTACTCATGGCTCGTCGTCGGCGTGATCATCTTCCAACTCGCGCAGTCGATGGCCTCGCTCTACCTGCCGACGCTGAACGCGGACATCATCGACAACGGCGTCGCCACGGGCGACACCGCGTACATCCTCACGACCGGCGGATGGATGCTGCTGATCACCCTCGCCCAGGTCGCGTGCTCGATCACGGCCGTGTACTTCGGCGCGAGGCTCGCCATGGCCGTCGGCCGCGACCTGCGGCGCGGGGTCTTCCGCAAGGTCGGCGCGTTCTCGGAGCGCGAGGTCTCGAAGTTCGGCGCTCCGTCGCTCATCACGCGCACGACGAACGACGTGCAGCAGGTACAGATGCTCGTGCTCATGACGTCGACCATGCTCGTATCCGCCCCGATCCTCGCGATCGGCGGCGTGATCCTGGCGATGCAGCAGGACCTCGAGCTCTCCTGGCTCATCGCGGTCAGCGTGCCGGTGCTGCTCATCGCCGTCGGCCTCATCGTGAGCCGCATGGTGCCGCTGTTCCGCGTCATGCAGAAGAAGATCGACCGGGTGAACCTCGTGCTGCGCGAGCAGCTCACCGGCATCCGTGTCATCCGCGCGTTCGTGCGCGAGCCGCAGGAGCGCGGCCGCTTCGAGGTCGCGAACGCGGAGATCACGGATGTCGCGACGCGGGCCGGCCGGCTCATGGCCCTCATGTTCCCGGTGGTCATGGCCGTGCTCAATGTCTCGAGCGTCGCCGTGCTGTGGTTCGGCGCGTTCCGCATCGAGGACGGCAGCATGCAGGTCGGAACCCTCATGGCGTTCCTGCAGTACCTGATGCAGATCCTCATGGCGGTCATGATGGCGACGTTCATGGCGGTGATGATCCCCCGAGCGTCGGTGAGCGCCGACCGTATCGGCGAGGTGCTCGACACCGAGTCCAGCGTCGTGCCGCCGCTGCAGCCGGTGACCGACGTCGCGATGCACGGGGCGATCGAGTTCGACGACGTGAGCTTCGCCTATCCGGGCGCCGAGGCGCCGGTGCTGCGAAACCTGACCTTCCTCACCGAGCCGGGCACGACGACGGCCGTCATCGGCAGCACGGGCGCGGGCAAGACGACGCTCGTCAACCTGCTGCCGCGCCTCTTCGACGCGACCGACGGCAGCGTGCGCATCGACGGCGTCGACGTGCGCGACCTCGAGCCCGACGCGCTCTGGGAGCGCATCGGCCTCGTGCCGCAGAAACCCTACCTGTTCTCGGGCACGGTGGCCTCCAACCTCCGCTACGGAAAGCCGGATGCCACCGAGGACGAGCTCTGGCACGCGCTCGAGGTCGCACAGGCTCGGTCCTTCGTGGCCGCGATGCCCGGAGGGCTCGAGGCCCCGATCGCCCAGGGCGGCACGAACGTCTCGGGCGGGCAGCGCCAGCGGCTCGCGATCGCGAGGGCGCTCGTGAAACGGCCGGAGATCTACGTGTTCGACGATTCGTTCTCGGCGCTCGACGTCGCGACCGACGGCCGCCTGCGTCGGGCGCTGCGTGCCGACATCGGCGCCGCCTCGATGTTCGTCGTCGCCCAGCGCGTGTCGAGCATCGTCGACGCCGACCAGATCCTCGTGCTCGAGCACGGCGAGATCGTCGCCCGCGGAACGCACGAGCAACTCCTCGAGCAGTCGCCCACCTACGAGGAGATCGTCTCCAGCCAGCTCAGCGCCGAGGAGGCCGCAGCATGACCACCGAACAGCGAAACGACGCCCAGCCGGACACCGGCTCGATCAGCGCGGCGACGCAGGCGGAGATCGCCTCCGAGGCGGAAGCCGCTCCCGCCCCGCCTGCCGCACCGCCGCGCCGCGGAGGCGGCCCGTTCGGCGGTGGCGCCCAGGCGCCCGTGCAGAAGGCCATGAACTTCGGCCCCTCGGCCAAGCGCCTCATCGGACGCCTCCGCCCCGAGGCCTGGCCGGTCATCACGGTCACCGTGCTGGCGATGATCGGCGTGGTGTTCAGCGTGCTCGGTCCGAAGCTGCTCGGCGAGGGCACCAACATCATCTTCGAGGGCGTCGTCTCGTCGGCGCTCGGCCAGCAGATGCCCGAGGGGACGACCCAGGCCGAGGCGGTCGAGATGCTGCGGGCCGCCGGCCAGGACGACATCGCGAACATGGTCTCGGCGATGAACGACTTCAGCGTCGGTTCCGGCATCGACTTCCAGGCGCTCGGCATGGTGCTCATGGGCGTGCTCGCGCTCTACCTGCTCGCCTCGCTCTTCATGTGGCTGCAGGGATGGGTGCTGAACGGGGCGATCCAGCGCACGGTCTACCGACTCCGCGAAGACGTCGAGGAGAAGATCAACCGCCTGCCGCTGAAGTACTTCGACGGCCTGCAACGCGGCGAGGTGCTGTCGCGAGTCACGAACGACATGGACAACGTCTCGCAGAGCCTGCAGCAGACGATGAGCCAGATGCTCACCTCCCTGCTGACGGTGGTCGGCGTGCTCGTGATGATGTTCACCATCTCGCCGCTGCTCGCCCTCGTCGCCCTCGTCACCATTCCGCTGTCGGCGGTGATCACCGTCGTGATCGCGAAGCGTTCGCAGAAGATGTTCGCCGCCCAGTGGAAGCACACCGGCGCGCTGAACGCCCGCATCGAGGAGACGTTCACCGGCCACGCGCTCGTCAAGGTGTTCGGCCGCCAGAAGGAGGTCGACGAGGCGTTCGACGCCAAGAACGACGAGCTCTACACCGCCAGCTTCGGCGCTCAGTTCGTCTCGGGCATCATCATGCCCGCGATGATGTTCGTCGGGAACCTCGTCTACGTCGCGATCGCGGTCGTCGGCGGGCTCATGGTCGCCGCGGGCACGATGCGCCTCGGCGACGTGCAGGCGTTCATCCAGTACTCGCGGCAGTTCACGCAGCCCCTCAGCCAGCTCGGCTCGATGGCCAACCTGCTGCAGTCCGGTGTCGCGAGCGCCGAGCGCATCTTCGAGCTGCTCGACGCCGACGAGCAGGAACCAGACCCCGCGACGGCGGTCTCACCGGCATCCGTCGCCGATGGGGGCGAAGCCGGCGCCCGTCTCGCGTTCGAGGACGTGTCGTTCAGCTACTCGCCCGACAAGCCGCTCATCGAGCACATGAACCTCGTGGCCGAGCCGGGTTCGACGGTCGCGATCGTCGGGCCGACCGGCGCAGGCAAGACGACGCTCGTGAACCTCATCATGCGGTTCTACGACGTCGACTCCGGCCGCATCACCTACAACGGCGTCGACATCAACGAGATGACGCGCGACGACCTGCGCTCGCGCACCGGCATGGTGCTGCAGGACACCTGGCTGTTCGGCGGCACGATCCGCGAGAACATCGCCTACGGACGGCCGGGTGCCACGGAGGAGGAGATCCTCGCCGCGGCGGTCGCCGCATACGTCGACCGGTTCGTGCACGCGCTGCCCGACGGCTACGACACCGTGCTCGACGACGAGGCCGGCAACCTGTCGGCGGGCGAGAAGCAGCTCATCACGATCGCTCGGGCGTTCCTCGCGCGGCCGAGCGTGCTGATCCTCGACGAGGCGACGAGCTCGGTCGACACGCGCACCGAGGTGCTCGTGCAGAAGGCGATGGCCGCCCTGCGGGCCGACCGCACGAGCTTCGTGATCGCGCACCGGCTGTCGACGATCCGCGACGCCGACGTGATCCTCGTCATGGAGAACGGCTCGATCGTCGAGCAGGGCTCGCACACGCAGCTGCTCGCCGCGAAGGGCGCCTACTACCGCCTCTACAACGCGCAGTTCGAGGCGCCGGTCGACGAACAGGTCTGATCGAGGCACGCGAAGGGGCTGTGCGCGAGTGATCGCGCACAGCCCCTTCTACGTTGCCGGATGTCGGGTCCGGGCCTGCGGCTCCCGTCGGGCGCGCCGCCGGGCCGGAGCCGTCGGCTCAGCCCTTCGTGGTGTCGGTGTCCGGGTCGGACCCGGTGCCGGTGTCAGGGCCGGTGACGGGCTCCGTGCCGGTGCTGCTGCCGCTGGTGGTGCCGGCCTCGGAAGCCGACGCCGTCGCGGTGCCGGCCTCGGCCCGGGGGCCGCCGCTCGGCTCGAGCACCGGAGTCGGCGCCTCGGCGGCCGAGTCGCCGCCGTTCGCGCGGTCGGCGCGCTTGGCCGCACGACGCTCGCGGCCACCCTCGACGAGGTTGTAGAGCACCGGCAGCACCACGAGGGTCAGCACGGTCGACGAGAGCAGGCCGCCGATGACGACGATCGCGAGCGGCTGAGAGATGAAGCCGCCGTGGCCGGTGACACCGAGCGCCATGGGCACGAGGGCGAAGATCGTCGCGAGCGCCGTCATGAGGATGGGCCGCAGACGACGCGATGCACCGTGCACGAGGGCGTCGCGCACCTTCATGCCGCGCTCTCGATACTGGTTGACGAGGTCGACGAGCACGATCGCGTTCGTCACCACGATGCCGACCAGCATCAGCACGCCGATGAGCGAGGGCACGCCGAGCGGGACGCCCGTGATGACCTGCAGCGCGATCGCACCGGTGGCCGCGAACGGCACCGAGACGAGCAGCAGCAGCGGCTGCAGGAGCGATCGGAACGTCGCGACCATCACGATGTAGACGATGAGGATCGCGGCGAGCAGGGCCAGGCCGAGCTGCGAGAACGACTCCGCCTGGTCAGCGGAGACGCCGCCGATCTCGGCCGACGTGCCGGCCGGCAGGTCGACCTCGGCGAGCGCGACCTGCACGTCGGCGTTGGCGGCCGTGAGGTCGTCGCTCGCCGGCGTCGCGGTCACCGTGGCGCTGCGCAGGCCCTGCACGGTCGTGATCGACGTCGGGCCATCGACGGTCTCGACGCTCGCGAGCGTGTCGAGCCGCACGAGCCCGGCGGCCGTCGGGATCTCGAGCGACTGCAGCTCTTCGATGGTCGTCGGCGGGTTCTCGTCGGCGATGTAGATCGTGAGCGTCTGCTCGTCGATCACGATGGAGCCCTTGGTCTGCGGCGACATCTTGCCCGACACGTAGCCGCCGAGCGCGACCTCGGAGTAGCCGGCCTCGGCCGCGGCGTCGCGATCGACCTCGATCGCGATGAACTCACGCGACTCGCCGAGGTTCGAGCTGACCTGCGTGAGCGAGTCGAAGCCCTCGAACTCGTCGACGACCGCGTCGGTCGCCTTCTGCAGGTCGTCGGCGTTGGAGGCCGTGATGTTCACCGCGATGTCGCTCGAGGCGCCGAACCCGCTCGAGGCGGTCAGCGTGACCTCGCCGACGTCGGAGAGCCCGTCGAGCTCCTTGCGGACCTCGGCCTGCAGCGCCTCTTGATCGGCGTCCTCGTCGGTCGTGATCGAGTAGGTGACGGTGGCGCTGCCGCTGCCGAAGAGCGACGCGAGGCTGCCGCTGCCGGAGCCGATCGACGTCTGCACGGTCTCGACACCCGAGGTTTCGCGGATCGCGTCTTCGACGGGCTGGGACGCCTCGTCCATGGCGTCGAGGCTCGAGCCGACGGGCAGCTCCTGCGTGACCTGGAACGTGTTCTGGCCGGAGGACCCGAGGAAGTTCGTCTTCATGAGCGGCACCATCGCGATGGTGCCGCCGAGCACGAGCACCGCGATGATGATCGTCACGACGCTGTGCTTCAGCGTCCAGGCGATGATCGGCAGGTAGCCGCGCTGCAGGCGCGACGGGTGCTCGAGCTCGTCGGGAGCGTCGGCACCGGACTCGTCGATGAACGCGGCTGCCGCGGCATCCGACCCGGGCTCGTGATCGCCGGAGTGCGCGTGCACCTTCGCCGGCTTCAGGAACCAGTAGGCGAGCACCGGCACGATCGTGAGCGACACGAGGAGCGACGCGAGCAGGGCGATGGTGACCGTCAGCGAGAACGGCCGGAAGAGCTCGCCCGTGACGCCCTCGACGAGGGCGATCGGCAGGAACACCGCGACCGTCGTGATCGTCGACGCGGTGATCGCGCCCGCCACCTCGCGGACGGCGCGCACGATCGTGGACGACTTGTCGACGCCCTCGACCAGGTGCCGCTTGATGTTCTCGATGACGACGATGGAGTCGTCGACCACGCGCCCGATGGCGATGGTGAGCGCGCCGAGGGTCAGGATGTTGAGCGTGTAGCCCGTGGCCTGCAACCCGATGAACGTGATGAGCACCGACGTCGGGATCGAGATCGCCGTGACGAGGGTGGCCCGCACCGACATCAGGAACAGCAGGATGACGATGACGGCGAACGCGAGGCCGAGCAGGCCCTCGGTCGCGAGCGACTCGATCGACTGCTGGATGTAGGGCGCCTGGTCGAAGACCACCGTGAACTCGGCGCCGGGGTTGGTCGAGTCGAGCGAGGCCTGCAGGTCTGGCAGCAGCGCGGAGACCGCGTTCGAGACCTCGACCGTGTTGGCCGCCGGGAGCTTGGTGACCTGGATGGTCAGCGCGGGCTCGCCGTTCACGCGCGAGATGCTCGTGACGGGGTTCTCGGTGACCTCGACGGTGGCGACGTCTTCGATGGTGATCGCGACGGGCACGCTCGCCGCGGCGGGCGCCGTGAGCGCACCGGGAAGGGCGGCACCCGCGGTGGGGTCGCCGGCGGTCGGGTCGCCGGCCGCGGCGTCGGGGGCGGCCTGCTGCTCGGTCGCGCCGAGCACGGGGAGGGCCCCGAGGTCGTCGATGCCCTCGATGCGCGTGCCCGTCTGCACGGAGTACGTCTTGTCGCCCTCGGTGATCGACCCGGCGGGGATGAGCACGCCGTTCTGCGCGAGGGCGTCGCCGATCGCCTGCGAGGTGATGCCGTAGGCGGCGAGCTTCGCGGGGTCGGGCGTGATCGTCACTCGCTGGCCGGTGTCGCCGACGAGCGTCGCGTCGCGCACCCCGTCGACGTCCTTGATCTCGCCGAGCGTGGTGCGCGTGATCTCGTCGGAGAGCGTGGTCGGGTCGTCGGCGCCGGTGACCGCGATCTGCAGCACCGGGAAGTCGTCGAGGCTGAGGGCGAACACCTGCGGGTCGACGTCGTCGGGCAGCTGGCTCTGGATGCGGTTGACGGAGGAGGACAGCTTCTGCTCGGCGTACGCGAGGTCGGTGCCGTAGGTGAAGCTCGCGGTCACGCGCGAGATGCCGGTCGAGCTCGTGGTCGACGTGTCTTCGAGGCCGGTGATGCCCTGGATCGCCGTCTCGATCGGCGTCGAGACGTCGGTGTTCACGACGTCGGGCGAGGCGCCGGGGTACGACGTCACGATCAGCAGCTGCGGGAACGAGATCGAGGGTGCGAGCTCCTGCTTGAGCGAGGTCAGCGAGATTCCGCCGAAGATCGCCACGACGACGGTGACGAGCGCGATCAGCGCACGGTTCTTCATGCTGAGTGCAGCGAGCAGTGACATGGGGTCAATCCTCGCAGGCCCGCTGCTCGCATTCGGTCACGGATACCTGTGAAGAACGAGGTTCCCCGTCCGCCGACCGGACGCGCCACTAGCCCTGTTCGAGGGACAGCCGATATGGTGCTGGCAGGGTGGGGGTGATCCGGATGGCTTCGTCGACGAACGCGATGCGCATGTCCGGCATCCGCTACGCCCTCATCGGCGTCGGATTCTCGGCGGCCTGGCTCGCGGTCTCGCTGTTCTCGGGCCCCCAGAGCGCCTCGGCCGACGAGCGCGACGGCACCGGGCTGCTCGGCGCGGTCGGCTCGCTGCTCGGCGGGGTCTCGGCCACCACCGACGCCGTCGGCGACACGCTCGGAGCGGTCGTCGACACCGTCGTCGAGCCCGTGAACACGGTGCTCGAACCGGTCGTCGCCGTCGTTCCGGAGCCCGTCGCCCCGGTCGTCGAACTCGTGCCTCCCGTCGTGAGCGGGGCGACCGACGCGGTCGACACCGTGATCGAGACGACCGACACCACGATCGTCGACGTCGTCGACGAGACCGCGCAGACCGTGACGGATGTCGCGGGCGGCGGCACCGTCGGCGCGATCGTCGATCCGGTGGTCGGCGTGGTCGATCGGGTGGTCGGCGGTCTTCCGATCGTCGGCGGAGTGGTCGGCGGGCTCGTCGGCGATGCCGGCGTGAGCGGCATCGTCACGCCCGTGACCGGCGCCGTCGACGGCGTGCTGGGCGGGCTCATCGGCTCGACCGGGGAGCTTCCGGGCGGCGTGCTGCCCGGACTTCCCGAGGTGCCGCTGCTGCCCGGCGACGGGTCATCGGACGGCGGGTCCGAGGGCGAGGAGCCTGCGCTTCCGCCCACGACATCCACGATGGTCGGCACCCGCGCGCCTGCGCAGCCACCCGAGCGCGCGGCTTCCGACGCTCCGGCGCGCGCCGCGGCATCCGTCGCCCTGCCTGTGGCGACCACCGGCACCGCGCCACCGGGCGCCGCCGATGTCCTGCGGGCCGGCGGCATTCGCGCCGCCTCCCCGCCAGGCGACGCGGGTGGTCCGTCTGGTGCGCCGCTGCCTGCGGGCGGCCCGACCGCGGGTTCCGGTTCGGGCGGGGGCATGCTCGGTTCCGACGCGGTCGCCGCCTCGCAGTTGCTCGGCGCTGCGACGTCGATGACGCTCTCCTCGCTCGACGACGCGCTGCCGTCGTCGCCGGTCTTCGAGACCGACACCACCCCTGACTGACGGGGTCCGCTCCGCCTGCTCGCAGGCGCGCATCCGGCGCGCCACGAACCCCGGCGGACACGGTCATCGCTCCGCGCAGCATGAGCGCCCGGAGCAGCTCACACCCTTCAGTCAGGAGTACGACATGAATCTCAAGCGATTCGCCACGAGGGCGCTGTACGCGACCCTCGTCACCGGGGGGCTCACGCTCCTCGGCGCCGGCGTCGCGCACGCCTCGGAGACGAGCGGCGACGACGGCATCCTCTCGGGCACGCAGGCGATCGTCTCGATCGCGGTGCCGGTCACGGTCTCGGGCAACGGCATCTCGGTGCTCGGCGACTCGTCGTCGACGGGTGCCGCGACCGAGGTCGCACCGGCGGCTCCACCTGCAGAGTCGGCGCCGGAGTCGGCACCCGCCACGAGCGGCGACGACTCGCTGCTCGGCGGCCTGCAGGGCCTCGTCGACGTCGCGATCCCCGTGACCGTTGGCGGCAACGCCATCTCGGTCATCGGCGACAGCCAGTCGACGGATGCCGCGACCGAGGTCGCACCGGCGGCGGCTCCACCTAAAGAACAGGATCGCGAGGAACGGNCGGCCTGCAGGGCCTCGTCGACGTCGCGATCCCCGTGACCGTTGGCGGCAACGCCATCTCGGTCATCGGCGACAGCCAGTCGACGGATGCCGCGACCGAGGTCGCACCGGCGGCGGCTCCACCTGCAGAGTCGGCGCCGGAGTCGGCACACGCCACGAGCGGCGACGACTCGCTGCTCGGCGGCCTGCAGGGCCTCGTCGACGTCGCGATCCCCGTGACCGTTGGCGGCAACGCCATCTCGGTCATCGCGACTCGCTGCTCGGCGGCCTGCAGGGCCTCGTCGACGTCGCGATCCCCGTGACCGTTGGCGGCAACGCCATCTCGGTCATCGGCGACAGCCAGTCGACGGATGCCGCGACCGCTGGATCCGACCAGGCGGCCGGGTCCGAGGGCAGCGCCTCGACCTCCGGTGACGACGGGATCCTCGGCGGCACCCAGGCGATCATCGACACCACGATCCCCGTGACCGTCGGCGGCAACGCCATCTCGGTCATCGGCGACAGCCAGTCGACGGATGCCGCGACCTCGGTCGAGCCGGCCGCCGGAACCGGTTCCGGCGACGGCGCCACCACGAGCGGCGACGACTCGCTGCTCGGCGGCACCCAGGCGGTCATCGACGCCGCGATCCCCGTGACCGTCGGCGGAAACGCGATCTCGGTCATCGGCGACAGCGAGTCGAGCGGCGCCGAGACGGTCGTCGCACCGGGAACCGGGGGCGGTTCCGCCACCACGGACGGATCCGATGGGCTGCTCGGGGGAACGCAGTTCATTCCGGCGCTGTCCCTGCCCATCACGATCGGCGGCAACGCCGTCTCGGTCGTCGGCGACAGCACCACGGAAGGGCCGACGACCGTCGTCGACCCGGTCGACCCGACGGACCCCGTCGACCCGACGGATCCGACGGATCCGACGGACCCGACCGACCCGGTCGATCCGACGGACCCGACCGACCCGGGCACTCCGGGTGACCCCGGTACCCCGGGCACCGATGGAACCGACGGCGCCACCGGAACCGACGGCAGCGGCACGACTGCCGCCAACACCTCGGTGACCGTCGTCGCCGCGAGCGACAGCGACGGCATGCTCGCCTCGACGGGAGCCGGCACGAGCGTGCTCCCGCTCGCGGCGCTGCTGCTCGCGCTCGGGCTCGTGCTCGTCGGAATGCGGCGGTTCGCCCTGCGGCGGTGAGCCGCGGCGGAGCGGCGGTCCGGACCTCGACGGTCCGGCCCGCCGCTTCGGCCTGCCGTCAGACGACGGACGCGAGCAGTTCGGGTTCGGGTTCGCCGAGCGGCGCCCCGGCGAGCGAGCGCCAGGCTCTGGCGAGCGCCTGCACCGCGGCATCCGTCGCCTCGGGCGTCTGGCAGATCGGCAGCCGCAGGAAGCGCTCGAAGGCGCCGTCGATGCCGAACCGAGGGCCGGCGGTGATGATGAGGCCCTCGCGACGCGCGGCGAGCGCGAGCTGCGAACTGACCGGCGCCCCGAGGCCGACCCACGTCACGATGCCGCCGTCGACGTGCGGCACGCTCCATTCGGGCAGCAGTTCGGCGACGCGCCGCTCGAGTCGGTCGCGGCCGGCGCGGAGCTGCTCTCGGCGCAGTTCGAGCACGTCGTCGAAGCGCTCGAGCGCGCGGGCCACGAGCAGCTGCTCGAGGATGGGCGTGCCGAGGTCGCCGGGCGACCGCACGGCGAGGAGCCGGCGGATCAACGGTCGGTCGGCGCGGATCCAGCCCACGCGCAGGCCGCCCCAGACCGTCTTGCCGACGCTGCCGATGAGCACGGCGGGTCCGTCGGCGGCCATGGGCGGGTACTCGCCCACCCGGTCGATGTCGAGGTCGGCGATGGTCTCGTCGGCGATGACGACCGTGCCCTGCCGCGCCGCGGCATCCAGCACCCTCGCCCGGGACTCGCGGCTCATCGTGCGCCCGGTCGGGTTCTGGAAGTCGGGCATGAGGTAGGCGACGACCGGGTTGGAGTGACGGATCGCCTGCACGAGCCCATCGGCCTCCTCGCGGTCGACGTCGACGCCCACGTCGCCGATGCCCCGCGGTACGACGGGCGTGCCGACGAGCCGCGCACCGGCCCCGCGCAGCGCCTCGTAGGCGTGAGGGTAGGTCGGTGCCTCGATCACGGCGCGGTCGCCGCGGGCGATCAGGGCGCGGGAGACCAGGGCGATCGCGTGCTGGGCGCCGATGGTCACCATGACCTGGTCGGGCGAGGTCGGGAGTCCGCGTGCGGTGTAGCGGTCGGCGATGGCCTGCCGCAGCGACGGGATGCCGATCGCGTCGTAGCCGGCATCGCCCAGGTGCGACGGCAGGTCCTCCGCAGCCTGCCTCGCGAGGTCGGGCAGCCAGGGCAGGGCCGACGGCGCCGCCTTCGAGAAGTCGAGGTACTCGGACTCGAGCGGGATCGGCAGCATCGCGGGGGCACCGGGAAGGCGGGCGACGCTGCCGGATCCGCGCACGCTGTGCAGGTGGTCGAGCTCGCGCAGCCGGCGGTAGGCAGCTGCCACCGTGGTGCGGCTGAGGCCCAGCCGGTCGGCGAGGTCGCGCTCGGCGGGCAGCCGGGTCTCGACCGGCACGCGCCCGTCGACGATGAGCAGCCGGATGCGGTCGGCGAGCGCCTCGTAGGCGCTGCCCGCGCCACGCCAGTCTCCGAGCAGGAGTTCGAGTGAGCGCGCGCTGAGCGACCGGTCGACCATCAGGCCACTTTAGGAGGATTGGACGTATACGGGAAGTCCAATCATGGAATTGGATTGAGCCATGCTCCGCCGCTTCTCGTCATTCCGCGATCCCGCGCCGATCCTCGTGCGCCGCTTCGTGCAGCTCTACCTCGGCCTGCTGCTCTACGGCATCGCCATCGCGCTCATCGTGCGCGGCGAGCTCGGCGTCGCCCCGTGGGACGTGCTGACGCAGGGCATCGCGAAGCAGACCGGCCTGAACTTCGGCCTCGTCACGATCATCACGAGCGCCTTCGTGCTGCTGCTCTGGATCCCGATCCGCCAGAAGCCGGGCTTCGGCACGATCATGAACGCGCTCCTCGTCGGGCCCGCGGCGGACCTCGGGCTCTGGCTGGTTCCGAGCGGGCTCGACCTCTGGGTGCGGATCCTCCTGCTGCCGGCCGGCATCCTCGTGCTGGCCATCGCCACGGGCCTGTACATCGGCGCGCACTTCGGCCCAGGGCCGCGCGACGGTCTCATGACGGGCTTGCACCGACGCACCGGATGGCCGATCTGGATCGTGCGCACGAGCATCGAGGTCGTGGTGCTCGCGGCCGGGTGGCTGCTCGGCGGCAACGTGGGCATCGGCACCGTCGCGTTCGCGCTCCTGATCGGGCCGCTCTGCGGCTACACGATCCCCCTGTTCGCGATCAGGCGAGCCCCGGTCGAGCGAGCGGATGCCGGCGCCTCCGGCGAGCACCTCGTGGTCTCGGACGTCGCAGCGGCTCCCGCCGCACCGGCGACCCCGACCGCCCCCTGAACCCGGCGGGTCGACGCGTCGGGACACCCGTCGACCCGCCGACTCCCTCGGACCCGCTGCCGGGCCCGGGATCGGACCGGCTGTCGGGCTCGACCGTCGTCAGCGACCGGAGAGGGTCGCGAGCACGTCGGCCCGCACCTGCGCGAGACGCGCCTTCAGCAGGGTCACCGACTCGGGTCGCACCTGGGCGCGGTGCGTGCGCAGGTCGGTGCGCAGCTGCTGGCGGAACTCCGCGATCGCGAGATCGGCGTCTTGCAGGGCCCGCTCGGCCTCGATGCGATCGGAATCGGCGGATCCCGAACCGCCGGTCGCACCGGCGCCACCCGCGGCACCCCCGGCCGCGCTCGACGTCGCGCCGGCCGTGGTCGTCGTCGCCGCACGCTTGGCCTCGCGAGCCGCGCTCGCGAGTTCGGCGCGCAGCGAGCGCATCGCGTCGTTCACCTCGGCGCGCACGCCGTCGGCGAGGCGACGCACGGAGTCGGTGACCTCGTTCTCGATGTCGTCGAGCTCGTGCCTGCGGGACTCGAGCTCGGCGCGGCCGGCATCGGTGATCTCGTAGACCGTCTTGCGACCGTCGGCCGCCTTGGTGACCAGCCCCTCCTCCTCGAGCTTCGCCAGCCGCGGGTAGATCGTTCCGGCGCTCGGCGTGTAGGTGCCGCCGAACTGGTCGCTCAGCGCCTGGATCAGCTCGTAGCCGTGGCGCGACTGCTCCGCCAGCAGCGCCAGCAGGTAGAGCCGCAGGCTTCCGTGGGCGAAGACGGGGGTCATACGGATGCCTCGGCCTCGGTGTCGGCACGAGCGCCGGCGGAGCCGGCGGCATCCGTCGCCTCAGTGCCGGTCGGAGCCGTGCCGGTCGACCCGGTGCCCGTGAACCCGGTGCTGCCTGCGTCGGTGCGGACCCGCGTCATGACCGAGATGGAGCCCGAGACGCTGTTCGCGGCGAGGTCGAGCCACGTGCCGGCGAGTTCGCCGGTGATGCGCTCGAAGCCCTTGCCGAGCACGCCCTTGATGCGGGTGTCGTCGAGGAGCACCGTGCCGCCGACCGTGTTGATGCGGTAGCGCGCACCGGCGCCCGCGTCGTAGCGCACGGTGAGCGAGCCGGAGACGGTGTTCGTGTCGATCTTGCCGGGGGTGCCCTTGGCGTCGACGATCATGCTGCCCGAGACGGTGTCGGCGTCGAAGCCGTAGATCTCGCCGGAGACGACGACGTCGCCCGACACGGAGTGCGCGTCGATCGCACCGATGTGGTTGCCGACCGAGATCTCGCCCGAGACGCTCGAGACGTCGAGGTCGCCTTCGTGGTTGTCGACCACGACGCTGCCGGAGACCGTGCTGATCTTCGCGTCGGTCGTGAAGCCGGCGACGAGCGCATCGCCCGAGATCATGCCGAGCTTCATGGCGACGTGACGCGGCGCGAGGATCGAGACGTCGGCCTTCGCGTTGCCGGCCCAGCCCTTGAAGACGTCGATGAAGTTGTCCCAGCCGAGCTGGGGGTGGTCGATCTCGAGCACGTCGCCGCTGATCGAGACCTTGAGGTCCTTGCCGGTGACGCCGCTGATCTCGACGCGGGCGCCGGGCTCGTCGTGCGCGATCACGTCGACCTTGCCGCCGATGAGGCCGATCTTGATGCGGCGAACGAGCTCGAGGTCGATCACGCGCGATTCGCCGGGGTTGATGACCCACTGTTCGATGGTCATGAGGTGCTCCTTCTGTTGCGGGCGGATGCCGCGGCATCCGAAGTCTTCATGTCGCGATATATCGCGTCTTCTCCAAACACGATATATCGCGTTGATCCGATTTGCAAGAACCACCGGATACCGCGGGCTTGACCTTGACGTAACGTCAACCTCTAACGTGGCATCCGTTGGGGAGGAAGCCCGACGACCACCGCACGGAGAAGGGAACCATCGTGGACTGGTCGATCCAGGAGATCGCGAAGCTCGCCGGAACCACGAGCCGCACGCTGCGTCACTACGACGACATCGGGCTGCTCGAGCCGGCTCGCATCGGCTCGAACGGATACCGGTACTACGACGCCGAGGCGCTCGTGAGACTGCAGCGCATCATGCTGCTGCGCGACCTCGGCCTCGGACTGCCCGCGGTGGCCGACGTGCTCGAGCGCGAGGACCGCGCGCCACACGCCCTGCGCAGCCACCTCGAGTGGCTGCTCAGGGAGCAGCAGCGGCTGGCACGGCAGATCGTGTCGGTCGAACGAACCATCGATGCATTGGAAGGAGGTGAACGACTCATGGCAGAGCAGATGTTCGACGGGTTCGACCACACCGAGTACAAGGAGGAGGTCGAGCAGCGCTGGGGCACGGACGCGTACGCGAGGAGCGACGCGTGGTGGCGCTCGATGAGCGCCGACGAGAAGCGCGCCTGGCAGGGCCGGCTCTCGGAGCTCAACGCCGACTGGATCGCCGCGCAGGAGCGCGGCATCGACCCGGCCGGCGACGAGGCGCAGGCGCTCGCGCAGCGCCACTTCGAGTGGCTGCGCGGGATTCCGGGAACGCCCGGCGGCGGAGCGGAGGGCCCGAGCAGGGAGTACTTCCTCGGCCTCGCCGAGATGTACGTCGCCGATGAGCGCTTCGGCGCGAACTACGGCGGAGCCGACGGCGCCCGCTTCGTGCGGGACGCGATGACCGCCTACGCGGAGCGCAACCTCTAGCGGTCGATGGTCGTCGGTGGGGCCTGCTTGGGTGAGGGTATGACGGATGTCACGCTCGCACCCTGGTCCCCCGACGACCTCGACCTGCTGCGCCGGGCCAACACGCCCGAGCTCATGGACCAGATGGGCGGCCCCGAGACCGACGAACAGGTCATCGCGCGCCATGCCAGGTACCTGCGCCTCCAGGCCGAGGGCACCGCGCACCAGTTCCGCATCATGATCCCTGGGCACCCCGAGGGCGTCGGCATGGTCGGCTACTGGCAGCACGAGCATGCCGGCGAGCCCGCGTTCGAGTCGGGGTGGTCGGTCGAGGCCGAGTACCGCGGGCAGGGCATCGCGCCGGCCGCCGTGAGCGTCATGCTCGAGGTCGCACGAACCGCCGGCGAGGTGCTGCCGGTGCACGCGTACCCCCGCGTCGACAACCCCGCCTCCAACGCCGTCTGCCGCAAGGCCGGGTTCACCCTGCTCGGCCCGCTGGAGTTCGAGGTCAAGCCCGGCATCGTGCTGCACACGAACGACTGGGTGCACGACCTGACCCCGAACCCGGCGACCGCGACGTAATCTCGACGCGTGCGCTCGTATCTCGCCGTCCTCGTCGGCGGACTCCTCGGCACCGCCCTCCGCCTGGCGTGCGACCTCGCGCTGCCGCACGGCGACGACGAGTTCCCCTTCAGCACCCTCGCCGTGAACCTCGTGGGCGCGTTCGTGCTCGGCTGGCTCGTCGGCGGACTCTGGACCAGGCCGTCGACCCCGAACTGGCTGAAGGCGGGCATCGGCTCCGGCGTGATCGGGTCGTTCACCACCATGTCGGCCGTCCTGGCCGCGGTCGTGCTGCTGACGGGTGCCGGCGAGGCCTGGCTCGCGATCCTCTATCTTGCATTCTCCGTTGTCGGGGGCCTCGGGCTCGCGGCGGGCGGGCTCCGCATCGGGTCCCGCATCGCGCATCGCCCGATGCCGACCACGGTCACGGATGCCGGACAGACCCTGTGACCGCCCAGCTCACGCCCCTCGTGGTGGCCGCCGTGCTCGTGGCCGGCTCGATCGGGGCCGTCATCCGCTTCGCGTTCTCGCGCGCCCTGCCCGTTCGGTCGGGTCGCCTGCCCCGCGGCATCCTCATCGTGAACGTCGTCGGGTCCGGTCTCGCCGGCGCGTTCCTCGGGCTCGCCGAACGTGCGGCGATCGACGGCGACCTGCGGCTCGTGCTGGTCACGGGCTTCTGCGGCGGACTCACCACGTTCAGCACGTGGAGCGTCGAGACGATCGAACTGCTCGACGGAGGCCGGTGGCGCGCGGCGATCCTCAACGTGCTGCTCACCCTCGTGCTCGGCATCGCGGCGGCCGCCGGCGCGTACCTGCTGCTGCGGTGAGGCGGCGCCCGATCGCCGCACCGACGCGGCATTCCGCCGATCTCCGGCCACGCGGCCTCGGTCGACTTGACATGGCCAGTGGCGGGTGTAGTCTCATCCGCCGTGACAAATGAGGCGGATTCACCGCCACCAGAACTGAAATCGCCGAAGCACTGGATCATCGGCGACCCGCTGCCGACCGAGAAGCTCGAGGGGCAGCTCCTTCCGAAGCACCTGGCGCTCCCGATCTTCGCGAGCGACCCGCTGAGCTCCGTGGCGTACGCGCCGCAGGAGCTGCTGATGATCCTCACCGTGGGTGGTCTCGCGTTCCTGAGCTTCGCCCCATGGGTCGCGGTCGCCGTCGTCGTGCTGCTCGTGACGGTGGTCGCGTCGTACCGACAGCTGATCCGCGCCTACCCCTCGGGTGGCGGCGACTACGAGGTCGCCCACCGCAACCTCGGCGAGAAGGCGGGCCTCGTCGTGGCCTCCGCCCTGCTCGTGGACTACGTGATGACCGTCGTGGTCTCGGTCGCGTCCGGCGTCGACAACATCATCTCGGCGATTCCCGAGCTCGACCCGTTCCGCGTCGAGCTCGCCGTGATCTTCGTCATCATCCTGGCGGCCGTGAACCTCAGGGGCGTGAGCGAGTCCTCGAAGGCCTTCGCCGTGCCGACCTACCTGTTCATCGGCAGCGTCTTCGTGATGATCGTGGTCGGGCTCACCCGCACGATGCTCGGCAACCCGCCCGTCGCCGAATCGGCGCAGTACCAGGTCGACGCCGAATCCCTGACACAGGCGGGCATCATCCTGCTGCTGCTGCGCTCCTTCGCGAGCGGATGCTCCGCCCTCACGGGTGTCGAGGCGATCGCGAACGGCGTGCCGGCGTTCCGCCGCCCCAAGGTGCGCAACGCGCAGCGCACACTCGTGCTCATGGGCGGCATCGCGATCATCCTGTTCGCCGGGCTCACCGCCGTCGCGCTCATCTCGCAAGTGCACTACGCCGAGGATCCATGCCATCTCATCGGCTGGGCCGAATGCGCCACCGAACCGCAGCAGAGCCTCATGGCCCAGGTCGCCGGTGCGACCTTCGGCGAGGGCACGATCCTCTTCTACCTGATCCAGGCCACCACGGCGCTCGTGCTCCTCCTCGCCGCGAACACGGCCTTCAACGGCTTCCCGCTGCTCGGCTCGGTGCTCGCCCGCGACGGCTACGCCCCGAAGTCGCTCTCGACGCGCGGCGACCGGCTGATCTACTCGAACGGCGTCGTCATCCTGGCGCTCGCGGCATCCGTGATCCTCGTGGTGTTCCAGGCGAACCTCACCGTGCTCATCCAGCTCTACATCATCGGCGTGTTCGTGTCGTTCACGCTCGGCCAGACCGGCATGGTGCGCCACTGGCTGCGCGAGCTCTCGAAGCAGCGGCATCCGACGTCGAAGTCGCAGGTCGCCCGCCGCGCGCCCGACGACGACCGCGCCCTGTCCCGTTCGGCGATGCTGCGTGCGCTCGTGATCAACGCGATCGGCGCCGGCATGACCGCGGTGGTGCTCATCGTCGTCACTGTCACGAAGTTCACCCACGGCGCGTGGATCGTGTTCGTGATGATGCCGATCCTCTTCTTCCTCATGGTGGGCGTGAACCGCTACTACCGCGACGTCGAGCGCGAGATCGAGCCCGACCCCACCACGACGTTCGGCTCGAACGGCGACCACGCGATCGTGCTCGTCGGCCGCATGCAGAAGCCGACCCTGAAGGCGCTCGACTACGCGATCGCCGCGCGGCACGACTCCATCGAGGCCGTGCACGTCTCGATCGACGACGACGCGACGAAGCAGCTCAAGAAGGACTGGGTGAAGCAGAACATCCACGTCAAGCTGCGCATCCTGTCGTCGCCCTACCGCGACCTCAGCTACCCGCTGATCCAGTACATCAAGTCGCGCCGCGAGGAGCACGGCTCCGAGGTCATCACGGTCTACATGCCGCAGTTCATCGTCGGCCACTGGTGGGAGGGCGTCCTCCACAACCACAAGGCCCGCCGCATCCGCCAGAAGGTCATGCTCGTGCACGGCGTCACCGTGGCACTCGTGCCGTGGCTGCTCGACTCGTCCGACATGATCTACGGACGCCGTTCGCGGCCGCTCCCCGGTCAGGATCGACGCGGCGAGCCGGTGCGCCCGCTCCCGCGTCGCCCGGCCGACTCGAGCCCGAAGAAGTAGAGCCGGCCGGCCGCCGCGCCCGTGAGAACGGGGGCG
Organism: Agromyces sp. Leaf222; assembly: GCF_001421565.1. NCBI lineage: Bacteria > Bacillati > Actinomycetota > Actinomycetes > Micrococcales > Microbacteriaceae > Agromyces > Agromyces sp. Leaf222. The sequence continues at coordinate 19,805 of NZ_LMKQ01000003.1, forward strand.
AGGCCGGGCCGAACGGGTACGAGCCCGTGCCAACGGATCAGAGCATCGCCATGATCTGGCGGGCGATCATGCGGCCGGCACGGCTCGCGCCGATGGTCGACGCCTGCGGGCCGTACCCGGCGAGGAAGATGCGCGGGTCGTTCCACGAGGCGCCCTGGCCGACGCTGATGCCGCCGGCCTTCTCGCGGAGCTTCAGCGGCGAGAGGTGGCGCAGCTCGGGCCGGAATCCCGTGGCCCAGATGATCGCGTCGGCGCGCACCTCGCTCGCGGGGTGGTCGTCGTCGCCCTCCCAGATGACCCGGTCGGCGTCGATGCGATCGAACATCGGGCGGGCGACGAGCAGGCCGCGCTCGATGCCCGCGGCGATGCGACGGTTCTTCGGCACGCCCGTGCCGCTCACGATGGAGGGCAGTGCGCGGCCGGAACGTGCCGCCTCATCTTGCTTGGCGACCGCCGCCGACGCGCCCTCGAGGTCGAGCTCCTGCCGGTCGAGCCAGTCGATCGGACGACGCGAGACCCACGTGAGCTCGGCGGCGATGCCTTCGAGCTCGAGCATGAAGCCGATCGCCGAGGTGCCACCGCCGACGACGACGACGTGCTTGCCGCGGAAGGCCTCGGCATCGGCGAAGTCGGACGTATGCAGGTGCCGCCCCTCGAAGGCGGTCATGCCCGGGTAGTAGGGCACGAACGGCGAACCCCAGGTGCCCGTGGCGTTCACGAGGAACTGGACGGCCAGCTCGTGCCGTGGCGCCGCCTGCTCTGGCGGCTCCTGGAACGACTTGCGCATGCGGCCGAAGAAGCCGCGCGCACGCTGCTCGTCGAGCGGCTGCGGGCTGAGGTCGTCGTAGCGCACGACGAGGTCGACGCCCTCGTTCGTGACCGAGCGAACGTCCATCGGGCGTCGCACCTGGAGGCCGAAGTGCTCTTCGAACCGGCCGTAGTAGTCGGCGACGACCTCGCGGGCGGGAAGCGTGCGGTCGGCGGTGTCGAAGCTCAGCCCGAGGTCGGCCATGCCGGGCAGGTCGTTGACCCGGTGCGCGGTGCCGAGCCGCAACGAGGACCACCGGTGCTGCCATGCGCCGCCTGGGCCGGGGGCCCGATCGAGCATCACGAAGTCCTCGCCGGCGACCAGCTCGAAGCGGCGCAGGTAGTACGCGACCGAGAGGCCCGCCTGCCCTGCGCCGATCACCGCGATCTTCACGCGTTCAGGGCTCGACGTCACCCCTCCATCGAACCACGTCCAGCTGTGCGCATGCCCAATCGGGAGCGTGCCCAGACGCCTGTGCATGGCAACGTCGGACTGCCTGACGGCGGTGCTAAACTGACGGCCGGACGAAATTCATATAAACCAGAAGCGCCGGGTGAAGATCATTCCACCTGGCCAGACGTCGTAAGGGGGTCACGCATGGGGCGCGGCCGTCAGAAAGCCAAGCACACCAAGGTCGCTCGGGAGCTGAAGTACTTCAGCCCGAATACCGACTACAACGCGCTTGAGCGCGAACTCACAAGTTCGCAGCATGACGATTACACCGAAGAAGCTGCGAAGTGGGCAGAATATGCCGACGACGAAGACGACAGCTACGTGACCGACGACGAACAACACGAGCAGCGCGCGTAACCACGCGACTCGTTCGAGACGGCCGGCACGTCGCCGGTTCGGCTCAGCCTCGGTCGGCGATCCACTGCGCTGCGCGCTCGACGAACGACTCGAGCTCGGCCGGGGTCGAACCCGGCGTGATCGCCCGCAGCACGACCTCGTCGAGCGCATCGGCCGGCTCGCCATACGCTGCGAGCTCGGCGGCGTCGTCGATCGTCGACTCGATGGCCCGGAACCCGAGGCGGTCGAAGTTCGCCGAGTACGCCGGGAACGCGTCGTACTTCGACGACTCCGCGACGAGCATCGGCCTGGCCGCCTCGTCGACGATCGTGCGCACGTAGAGCACGCCGCGCACCGGGCGGCCGGCCGCGTCGGCGGCGAGGTCGCGCATGGCGGCGGCCGCGGCATCCGGAGTCAGCCAGTTGAGCAGCACTCCGTCGGCCTCCTCGGCCGCCAGCCTGCGCATGCGCGGCCCGAGCGCGCCGACCACGATCGACGCCTCGGTGCGCTCGCGCAGCTCGGCGATCGCGTCGCGGACGGCCGCCAGCGGGCGGTCGGCGCCGCCCGAACCGATGCCGAGCGAGGTGCGTTCGATCGGCAGGCCGTCGAGGTCGAGCGAGGCCGCAGGTCGACGGTCCATGGGGATCACGCCGGTCGCCAACCGCAGGGTCGAGGTGACGGATGCCGCGACGCGGAGCCCGGCGAGCGAGTCGCCGCCCGGCACGTCGTTCAGCCAGAGCGACGCGAACCCGAGCCGCTCGACGCGCGGCGCGAGCGCGCGGAGCGTGTCGGCCGGCGTCGTGCCCATGAGGCCGATCGAGATCGGCTGGATCGAGCGTTCGCGGTTCACGCTGTGCTGCGACATGTCGACGCGTCGAGCCGGGATCAGCTCGCGTAGCCGCCGACGAGGCGCACGGCGCCGCCGTCGACGCCCTTGGCGCCCTGCTCGAAGCCGTCGAGGTCGCGGGCGCCGATGGTCACCGTGCCCGCCTGCCATGAGGGCAGCCCGAGGCCCTCGAGTGCGGCGATCACGTCGGTGGCGGCATCTGCTTCGACGACGGCGAAGAATCCGATGCCGAGGTTCCAGGTGCCCTCCGAGCTCTCGAGCGTCGACCCGGCGAGCGCGCTCAGCGAGCGGAAGACCGCGGCGGGCGACCACGTCGAGCGGTCGACCTCGACCCACGAGCCGACCGGCAGCACGCGTGCGAGGTTGGCGGCGATGCCGCCGCCCGTGACGTGCGAGAGCGAGTGCACGGCCGAGCCGAGCCGGTCGTCGGCGAGGAGCTCGACGAGCGGGCCGCTGTAGAGGCGGGTGGGCTCGAGGAGCGCCTCGCCCCAGGTCGTGCCCAGGTCTGCTGCGGTGTCGCCGTAGTGGAGGCCCGCGTTGGCGAGGATGTGGCGCACGAGCGAGAAGCCGTTGGAGTGCAGGCCGCTCGAGGAGATCGCGATGACCGCGTCGCCGTCGCGCACGCGCTCGGCGCCGAGCAGGCGGTCGGCCTCGACCACGCCGACGGCCGCGCCGGCGACGTCGTAGTCGTTCACGCCCATGAGTCCGGGGTGCTCGGCGGTCTCGCCGCCGACGAGCGCGGTGCCGGTCTCGGCGCAGGCCTTCGCGATGCCAGTGACGATCGACGCGATGCGCTCGGGCACGACCTTGCCGCAGGCGATGTAGTCGGTCATGAACAGCGGCTTCGCACCGACCACGACGATGTCGTCGACGACCATGCCCACCAGGTCTTGACCGATGGTGTCGTGCTTGTCGAGCGCCTGCGCGATCGCGATCTTCGTGCCGACCCCGTCGGTCGACGTGGCGAGCAGTGGTCGCTCGTACGCCTTCGCGAACGACAGGTCGAAGAGCCCAGCGAAGCCGCCGACGCCGCCGAGCACGTTCGGACCGTGCGTCGCGGCCACGGAGGCCTTCATGAGTTCGACGGCGAGGTCGCCTGCTGCGGTGTCGACTCCGGCAGCGGCGTAGGACGAGTTCGCGCTCACCATGCAAGGGTACCCGGCGCGCGGCACGCCGAAGGCCCGCTCGTCCCGGATACCGGCCGCGCGACGAGCCCGCGAGTAGAATCCGGGCATGCAGCCGGAGGGCACACCGTCATGGGTGATCCGAGAGAACGCGAGTCGGCCGGTGCTGATCGCGTTGTACCTCCGTGCGGCGCTCGGCGTGGCCTCCCCCGTCGAACTGCCGCGCGTTCGTGACGTCGGCAAGGTCGGCCCGACGCTCGCGATCGACCAGCACGACCTGCTCGAACGGCAGTGGCGCGACTGGTGGGCCATGACGGTCGAACCCGAGTCGCATCCGTCGCCCGTGCCGCTGCAGCTCGTCGACGAGTACGAGACCGAGATCGCGCTGCCCGTCTCCGGCGCCGAGGTGCTGCTCGCCTCCGTCGTTCCGCATGCCGAGGCCGCGCGAGCGTGGGCCGAGTGGACGCAGGACAGCTACCGTGCCGCATCCAGTGCCCGCCGTGGCGACTCGTACCGCGCCTACGCGGGCACGATCGCCGAGCACGAGCGCGAGGTCGGACGCCGGGCCCACTCGTTCGAGTTGAACGTCGAGGTGCTGCCGCTCGCGACATCCGGCGTCTGGTGGATCGGCGAGAAGACCGTCGCGGTCACCGACTCGCTGCGTTCGGATGCGTCGGCGTTCGACGACGCGATCCACCCGATCATCGCCGAGCTCGCCTGAGCGGTCTCGGCGGGCTCTGGTCTCGATACGGCGCTGCGCGCCTACTCGACCGGCGTACGGGCATGCCAGACTCGATCGCATGAGCATCTGGTTCGGCGAGCCCTCGGTCGAGTGGGCGAATGCACGCTGCGAGGGCACCGCGATCCGTTCCCTCGGCATCGAGATGACCGAGGTCACCGATGAATCGTTGAAGGGACGGATGCCGGTCGACGGCCGCACGCGTCAGCCGGGCGGCGTGCTGCACGGCGGGGCATCCGTCGCGCTGGCCGAGACCCTCGCGAGCTGGGGCGCGAGCTTCACCGTCGACCCCGAGCAGTTCTACTGCGTCGGCATGGAGATCAACGCGAACCACGTGCGCCCGGTCGCCGACGGGTTCGTGCACGGCGAGGCGCGGCCGATCACCCGCGGCCGCACGACGCAGGTGTGGGACATCCGCATCACCGATGACAACGGCAAGCTCGTCTGCGTGTCGCGCTGCACCATGGCCGTGCTCGCGAAGCCGTCGGAGTACTGAGCCGAACCCCGCCGAGCCGCGACATCGGGACCCGACGAGCGTCGATCGCGCGGGCGTCGATCAGCGCGCGGCGTCGATCAGCGCGCGGCCTCGATCGACGCCACGACCGCGACGACGGCCTGCTCGAACCTGAGCTCGGGCGGCGCGCCGAACCCGACGACCATCGTGGGCGGGCGGCTCGCCGCTGTGGCCGCGTCGGCGGCGTAGGCGGCCAGGCCGTCGAAGCGCAGGCCTCGCTCGGCTCCGGCCTCGACGACGGCCGCCTCGGAGACGCCCTCCGGCAGTTCGAGCAGGCAGTGGATGCCGGCGGCGAGGCCGATCACCCGGGCATCGGGCGCGCCTTCGGCGAGCAACGCCTCGAACCGCTCGCGGCGAGCGCGGTACCGGGTGCGCAGGGTGCGCACGCTCCGGTCGTATCCGCCGGAGGCGATGAGCGCGGCCAGGGCCGACTGCGTGATCACATCCGTCGCGGAACCGGTGCGACGACGTTGCGCGAGCACGCCATCACGGAGCGACGCCGGAACAACTCCCCACCCGATGCCCACCGCCGGCGAGAGCGCCTTGCTCGCCGTGCCGCCGTAGACGGTGGAGTCGGGTGCGAGCGCCTGGAATGCGCCGATCGACCGGCCGTCGAAGCGGAACTCGCCGTCGTAGTCGTCTTCGATGACGATGCCGCCGGTGACGCCGGCCCACTCGGCCAGCGCCGCACGCCGCCCTGCCGAGAGCGGCACGCCCGTCGGGAACTGGTGCGCCGGGGTCAGCAGCACCGCGTCGACGCCGGCCTCATGCAGTCGTGCGACCTGGGCGCCGTCGGCATCGACCTGGAGCGGCACCGGCTCGAGCCCGGCTGCGGCGAGCACCTCGCGATGCGTGCCGTGCCCATAGGCCTCGACCGCGATGCGGCGACCGCCGCGCGCCGCGACGGCACCGGCGACGAGGCCCAGCAGCTCGCCGAACCCGTGCGTGACGACCACGTCGTCGGCGCGAACGCGCACGCCTCGGGCACGGGCGAGGTACTCGGCCAGCGCGAGGCGCAGCGACGCGACGCCCTCGGGGGCGCCGTAGCCCAGCGTGGTGCTCGACGCCTCGGCGAGCGCCTGCCGCATCGCGGCCAGCCAGGCCGAGCGCGGAAAGGCGGATGCGTCGGGGAGCCCGCCCCGCAGGTCGAGCTCGAACCTCGTCGACCGATCGACGCCGGCCTGCTGCCGCGGCACCGGGCGCTCGCGCACCCACGTGCCCGACCCGACCCTCGCCTCGAGGCGTCCCTCGCCGAGCAGGCGCTCGTAGACCTCGACCACGCTGTTGCGGGCGATGCCGAGGTCTGCGGCGAGCGCGCGGGTCGCCGGCAGCCGGGTTCCGGCGGCGAGCGAGCCGTCGTCGATCACGGCTCGGAGCGCCTGCTCGAGGGAGCCGACCTTTCGGCGCGGGTCGAGCAGGACGTGCAGGTCCAATCCGGAATTGGCCCAGTCATCCGCCATGCGAATGGACGTTACCAGCGACCTCCGCGCGTACGTAGCGTGAAACCCATGACCGCCACCACGAACCCCGCCGAGACCGTCACCCCCGCCCGCCGACTCGACGTCGACGGCGTCGCGCCCGCCTTCACCCGCGCCGTCAGCGCACTCGACGACGCGGCATCCGCCGAGGCCGATCGAGCGGGCATCGAGCAGGGCCTCCGCGACCTCCTCAAGCTGCGCGCCTCGCAGCTCAACGGCTGCGCCTACTGCGTCGACCTGCACTCGCACGACGCGCGTGAGGCCGGCGAATCCGACCAGCGGATCTTCGCCGTCGCCGTGTGGCCCGAGGCCAACTTCTTCACCGCGCGCGAACGCGCCGCCCTCGCACTCACCGACTCGGTGACCCGCCTCTCGGAGACGCACGTTCCCGACGGCGTGTGGAACGAGGCATCCGCCCACTTCAGCGACGACGAACTCGCGGCGCTGCTCGCCCTGATCGTGTCGATCAACGCCTGGAACGAGATCTCGGTGGCGACGCGCGGATGGCGGGCGAAGCGGCGCGGCTGACCCGCGCGACGGTGCTCGCCGACCCCGTCGAAGCGCGCAGTTGACGCGCTCGATGCTCAGGCGAGCACCAGCCCGCACCCAGTCGGCTCACACGCGCACGTGTGGGAGGATTGTGCAGTCCGCTCGGACACCTTCCCCCACCTTCGAGGAGCCATTGCTCGCATGTGCGGCATCGTCGGAATCGTCTCGACCGAACCCGTCAACCAGCAGGTGTACGACAGCCTGCTCCTCCTTCAGCACCGCGGTCAGGACTCGACCGGCATCGCCACCGCCGACGGCCCCGTGTTCCACATGGCCAAGGCGCGCGGCCAGGTGCGCGAGGCGTTCCGCACGCGCGACATGCGCTCGCTCATGGGCAACATCGGCCTCGGCCATGTGCGCTACACGACGAAGGGTGCCGCCGAGCGCGAAGAGGAGGCCCAGCCGTTCTACGTGAACGCGCCGTACGGCATCATCCTCGTGCACAACGGCAACCTCACGAACACGCGCGAGCTCAGCGAAGACCTCTTCCGCATCGACCGCCGCCACGTGAACTCCACGAGCGACACCGAGATGCTGCTGAACGTGCTCGCCACCGAACTGCAGGGCCAGATCACGGGCCTCGACCTCGACCCCGACCAGGTGTTCGCGGCCGTCGAGCAGGTGCACGAGCGCGTCGAGGGCTCCTACGCGGTCATCGCGCTCATCGCCGGTCACGGCCTGCTCGCGTTCCGCGACCCGTTCGGCATCCGCCCGCTGATCCTCGGCCGTCGCCTGACCTCGAAGGGCAAGGAGGAGTGGATCGTCGCATCCGAGTCCCTCGTGCTCGAGAACGGCGACTACGAGATCGTGCGCGACGTGCTCCCGGGCGAGGCGATCTACATCACGCTCGACGGCCAGATGATCTCGCGCCAGTGCGCGAAGAACCCGCGCCTCGTGCCCTGCTCGTTCGAGTACGTCTACCTCGCGCGCCCCGACTCCGTCATGAACGGCATCTCGGTCTACGAGTCCAGGCTGCGCATGGGCGACCGCCTCGCGGACACGATCGCGAGGCACATGCCGCTCGGCGACGCCGACGTGGTCATGCCCATTCCCGACTCGTCGCGGCCGTCGGCCATGCAGGTCGCGCAGAAGCTCGGCATCGAGTACCGCGAGGGCTTCTACAAGAACCGCTACGTCGGCCGCACGTTCATCATGCCCGGGCAGTCGGAGCGCAAGCGCTCGGTGCGCCAGAAGCTGAACGCCATGGGCACCGAGTTCCGCGGCAAGAACATCCTCATCGTCGACGACTCGATCGTGCGCGGCACCACCTCGCAGCAGATCGTGCAGATGGCTCGCGACGCCGGCGCCAACAAGGTGACCTTCGCCTCGGCTGCGCCGCCGGTGCGCTTCCCGCACGTCTACGGCATCAACATGCCGAGCCGTCAGGAGCTCATCGCGCACGGTCGCAAGATCCCCGAGATCGCGGCCGAGCTCGGCGCCGACCACATGATCTACCAGGAGGTCGCCGACCTGCAGGCCGCGATCACCGAGGGCACCTCCATCGAGTCGCTCGACCTGTCGTGCTTCACGGGCGACTACGTCACGGGCACGGTCACCGAGGAGTACCTCTCGTGGGTGGAGCAGACGCAGCTCAGCTGAGCATCGCGGGCACGCGGCATCCGGATGTCGCGTGCCGCTGATCGCACGAAGGGCCGCCCCGATCTCGGGGCGGCCCTTCGTCATGCTCGGGGTGGGCGCTACGGGGTCTCGTCGACGCGGTGCGCGACCTCGTGCTCGACGCCGACCGAGGCGGTGCGCTTCGCCATCGACCGGTCGAACGCGAGGGCGATGAGTGCGCCGAGCGCGACGCCGATCGACGCGCAGATCAGGAGCAGGAACCCGAAGACCTGGCCGCCGTCGAAGCCGACCGGCACGATCTCGCTCTCGGCGGGCGTGAACGCGAGCGTGAGCACGAGCGCGACGATCGCGCCGAGGCCGGCTCCCAGTGTCATGAACCGGCCGTACTTCGGCGCGCGGCGCACGGTGACGGTGTCGCTCGTGACCTCGGTCTCGATGAGGACCTCGGATGCCGCGCCGGGCACGGCTGCGGCGGGCTCGAGGGTCTCGGCCGGGGTGGTCGGCTGTGCGGACTCCGGCGAGTCGGCGGGGATGGGGGCGTTGCTCACCCCTCCATTGTCGCGCACGCGCCTGAGTGCCGACTTCGCGGCAGGAACGACGATGGGCCGCCGACCCGGTGGGGTCGACGGCCCGTCGTGATGGAACGGTGTCAGCTCTGCGTCGAGTTGCGACGGGAACGGATGACGAGCACGGCGATGACCGCGAGCACGATCACCAGCAGCGCGGCGGAGAGCGCCCAGATCCACCAGGTCGACGTGGTCGACGCGGCGGCCTGGTCGACCGCCTCGGTGTCGGCGGACTCCGCGTCGGCCTCGACGTCGGCCGCCTCGACCGCGGCGGGCGCCGCGACGACGCAGTCGGTCGACACGGTGGCCGTGAACGACACCGGGTCGAGCTGCTCGCCCGACGGGTAGGTGCCGAAAGCTGCTGCACCGTCGGCGGTGAGCACCGCCGTCGCCTCACCGGCCAGCACGCCGTCGACCACTGTGACGCCGTCGGCGAGCTCGAGGTCGGCGAAGCGCACCGACTTCAGGTCGATCGGCTCGCCGTCCTGCGTCGTGCCCGAGACATCCAGCAGCAGGGTCGCGCCGCCGTCGCCGTCGAGTTCGACCTTCGGGTTCGCGATCGTCGTGTCGAGGGCGCCGTCGTGGCCCGTGAACTCGATCGTGCCGTCGTAGGCGAGCACGCCTCGGCCCGACACCTCGAGCGAGCCCGAGCCCTTCGAGAAGGCGAACACGCCGCCGTCCTCGGTGACGCCGGTGAGCGTCCAGTCGCCGTTCGCGATGCCGCTCGTGAGGTAGCTGCGGAACGACTCCTTGAAGCCCCAGTCGAGGCTTCCGGCGGTCACCTTGCACGCACCGACCGTCTCGGCCGGCACGACGAACTGCACGCCGACCGCGGTCGAGCCCTGGAACGTCAGGGTGTGCGTGCCCGGCTCGAGCGAGGCCGGGATGCTGCCCGTCCACGAGACGACGCCCGACCCGTCGGCGACGAGGTCGGCGGCGAGCACGATCGGCGTCGAGTAGACGACCGCCGCGATGCCCTCCTCGTTCGACTCGAAGCCGCCCGCGGTCACCGTGACGCGCTTGCCCGCGCCGAGCGACTCGAGCGTCGCGGCGTCGAGCGTGATGCCGGTGGTCGCCGGCGGGGTGTCGGGGTAGCTCGGCTTCTCGTCATCGGTCGACGACGAAGCGGATGCCACGACGACCGTTCCGCCGGTGCCGTCGCCGCCCGAACCGCCGGCCACGCCGGCCGAACCGATGACGACGGTGAGCGGGTCGAGGACCTGGCCCGCACCGTAGTAGCCCTGGAATGCGGCCGCACCGGCCGAGGTGAGCGTCACCGGGGCGTTCGAGAAGCGCGTCGCGCCGTCGACGGTCGAGCGCGACGCCGACGACAGGTCGACGTTCGCGAGGTCGACGCGGTCGCCGTTCACCGAGACGACGAGGGTCGCGGTGCCGACGCCGTTCGCGACGAGCGTGGGGTTGCTGAAGCTCAGGTCGAGCGCGCCGTTGTGGCCCGTGAAGCGCACGGTTCCGGCGTAGTCGGCTGCACCGGTCGTGGTGATCGGGCTGAACGAGCTGCCCGACTGCACGAAGCGGAACGACGATCCGTTGGAGCTGGCGCCGCCGCCGACGGCGATCGAGCCCTTCGCGTTGACACCTGTGATGTAGGCGCGGAAGGAAGTGGAGACGCCCCAGTCGAGCGATCCGGCCGCGATCACGACCGGGGGCGTCACGGTGCCGCCGCCGTTGTTGCCACCGCCGTTGTTGCCACCGCCGTTGTTGCCACCGCCGTTGTTCCCGCCGCCGCTGCTCGCGAGCAGCGTGATCGGCGCGAAGGCGTCGAGCGAGCGGTCGGTCACCGAGAGCCCGTGGGCCGCCGACGTGGCGACGTGGTAGCTCTTCGAGCGGTCGAAGGCACCGGCCGCGATCGTGAAGGTCGTCGTGAACGAGCCGTCGACGATGAGGGAGGTCGGAACCCACGTCGAGGCGATCCAGCCGTCGTTGACGAGCGGGCCGTGTCCGTTCCAGATCGTGGTCTCGCCGACGAGCACGTAGGCGCCGTTGGCGGCGCCGGCACCGGTGAAGCCCGTGCCCTTGACCGTGAGCGTGTTCTTGACCGCCGGGTCGACGCCTGCTGCCGGCAGCACCGTCAGCTTCGGTGCGGACGCACCCGGATCGGTGCCCGGGTCGGTTCCGGGATCGGTCGCGGCGAAGGCGATCGGCACGGCGAGCTCGTTCGCGGCCTGCACGGCACCACCGGCTCCGAGCGTGAAGACGGCCAGCGTGTAGCCGTCCTTCGCCTTGGCATCGAGCGCGGCCTTCGTCACCTCGACGGTCCACGAGACATCCGCGGTTCCGTCGGCGTTCTTGGTCCACTTCGTCGGCGCATACGTGTTCGCCGTGTCGGAGACCCAGGTGTTGTACGCGTTCGTGCGTGCGCTCGACGGCGCACCCTCCGAGGCCCTCCAGGTGTCGGCGAGCCATCCGACCTGGATGTAGAACCCGGCCTCGCCGGGCGCGTAGGTCGATGCGAAGCCGGTCGCGTAGTCGTCGGCCGTGATCGTGAGCTGCTCGCCCGCGGGGTTCAACTCCGCGGTCTTGGACACCGTCAGCGTCGGCACCGTCGGCTCGACCGGCGGCGCGAAGGCGATGGGGACGGCGAGCTCGTTCGCGGCCTGCACGGCACCGCCGGCACCGAGGGTGAACACCGCGAGCGTGTAGCCGTCCTTCGCCTTGGCGTCGACCTCGGCCTTGGTCACGTCGACCGTCCACGACACGTTCGCGGTGCCGTCGGCGTTCTTCGTCCACTTCGTGGGCGCGATCGTGTTCGCCTCATCGGCGACCCAGGTGTTCTTCGCATTCGTTCGCGCACTGGAGGGCGCCTTCTCGGACGCCTTCCAGACCTCGGCGAGCCATCCGACCTGGATGTAGAAGCCGGCCTCACCGGGCGCGTAGTTGGACGTGAAGCCCGTCGCGTAGTTCTCGGCCGTGATCGTGAGTTCTTCGCCCTCAGGGTTCAGCCCCTCGGTCTTCGAGACCGAGAGCACCGGGTCCGCGACCGGCTCGGGAGGAGCGGGCTGCTTGATCGTGATCGGGGCGAACGCGTCGAGCGTGCGGTCGGTCACCGAGAGACCNCGGCATCCGCCGTTCGCATCCGTCTGTCGAGACCCTAGGGTTCAGCCCCTCGGTCTTCGAGACCGAGAGCACCGGGTCCGCGACCGGCTCGGGAGGAGCGGGCTGCTTGATCGTGATCGGGGCGAACGCGTCGAGCGTGCGGTCGGTCACCGAGAGACCATGSGCRGCCGAGGAAGCCACCTGGTAGGCGACCGTCGGGTCGAACTTCGCCGCGGGGATCTTGATCGTCGTCGTGAAGGCGCCGTTCACGATCTGCGCCGCGGGAACCCACGCCTGCGCGAGCCATCCGGCGCTSACSAGCGGGCCGCCACCCTGCCACACCGACTGGGCGCCGAGCAGCACGTACGCGCCGCTCTTCGCACCGGCACCGACGTAGCCCGTGCCCGAGACGGTGAACGCGACTGGGCGCCGAGCAGCACGTACGCGCCGCTCTTCGCACCGGCACCGACGTAGCCCGTGCCCGAGACGGTGAACGTGTTCTCGACGGCGGAATCGACATCCGTCGCCGGCGTCACGGTGAGCACCGGGTCCGCGACCGGCTCGGGAGGGGCGGGCTGCTTGATCGTGATCGGGGCGAACGCGTCGAGCGTGCGGTCGGTCACCGAGAGACCRTGCGCAGCCGAGGAAGCCACCTGGTAGGCGACCGTCGGGTCGAACTTCGCCGCGGGGATCTTGATCGTCGTCGTGAAGGCGCCGTTCACGATCTGCGCCGCGGNGCCGAGGAAGCCACCTGGTAGGCGACCGTCGGGTCGAACTTCGCCGCGGGGATCTTGATCGTCGTCGTGAAGGCGCCGTTCACGATCTGCGCCGCGGGAACCCACGCCTGCGCGAGCCATCCGGTGCTGACCAGCGGGCCGCCGCCCTGCCAGATCGACTGCGAGCCGAGCAGCACGTACGCGCCGTTCGCGGCGCCGGTGCCGACATACCCGATGCCCGACACGGTGAACGTGTTCTCGACGGCGGGGTCGACCTCGGTCGCCGGGGTGACCGTGAGCACCGGGGCCGGTGCGAGTTCGTCGGCCATCGCCGCGGCCGCGCCGAAGCTCGTGCCGCCGATCACGAGGAGTGCGGCGAGCAGTGCCGCCAGCCATCGTCTGGTCGCGGGCGGAGCACCGGCTCCGGGCTGAGAGGGCGGAGCTGTGGGCAGTGGCGACGTCAAGACGCGGACCTCCGAGTCGGCGCGCGAGCGCGACGGAACAGGGGTTCCGAGGCGTGGCAGCGGGTGAGGGGGATGCCTGAAGTTAGGTTAGGCTCATCTAACATAAGCGGACGAACGCTCACCGCGCAAGGTGAGGTAAGGCTACCCTCAATATGACGATGAACCGTACCCCGCGGGCCGCCCTCATGGCGCTCGCGGCCCTCGTGTCGCTGACGCTCACGGGCTGCGCGACCACCGGCGCGGCAGGCCAGGCCGGTTCCGGCGCAACCGCCGGAACGGCCGCAGAGGCCGAGTGCCCCGGCGCCACGACCCCGTTCGACGAGCTCCAGCTCGCGGCCGACGTGCGCACGGTCGACGGCCCGTCGACGGCGTGCCTCGCCGACACCGGCCTGCCGGTCATCGAGTCGAACGAGACATCCGCCGTGCCCCTCACCGTGACGGGCGTCGACGACGTCGAGGTCACCGTCGAGTCGACCGAGCGCATCCTGCCGATCGACATCACGGGCACGATCGCCGCGACCGTCTTCAGCCTCGGCCTCGGCGACCACGTCGTCGGCCGCGACTCCTCGACCGGATTCCCCGAGGCCGCCGACCTGCCAGAGGTCACGCAGGAGGGGCACACGCTCTCGGCCGAGGCCGTGCTCTCCCTCGACCCGACCGTCGTGATCACCGACACCACGCTCGGCCCGCGCGACGCGCTCGCGCAGCTGCGCGACGCCGGCATCCCGGTCGTCATCGTGACGAAGGAACGCAGCGTCGAGAACATCGGCGAGCTCGTCGACCAGATCGCCGCAGCACTCGGCGTGCCCGAACGCGCCGAACTGCTGAAGTCCGCGATCGACGCCGACCTCACGGCCGTCACGACCCCGATCGAGGCGTCGATCCCGAGCGACCCGGCCGACCGGCCGCGCATGATCTTCCTCTACGTGCGCGGCAGCGCGAACGTCTACTACCTCTTCGGCGAGGAGTCCGGCGCCGACTCGCTCATCGACGCGGTCGGCGGCTTCGACGTCGCCGGCGAGATCGGCTGGGAGGGCATGCGGCCCGTGACCGCCGAGGCGCTCGTGCAGGCGGCCCCCGACGTCGTGCTCGTCATGACCGAGGGCCTCGCCTCGACGGGCGGCGTCGACGGATTGCTCGAACGGCTGCCCGCACTCGCCGCCACGCCCGCCGGCGAGCACCGGCGCATCGTCGACATGGCCGACACCGAGATCCTCGGGTTCGGTCCGCGCACGCCCGCGGTCGTCGACGCGCTGGCCCGTGCGGTGTACGCGCCGGCGACGGTCGCCGCGGCATCCGACGGCGCCGACGACAGCGCAAGCGGCAGCGCAGACGGCACCGACGGATGACGCGGCTCGACTCCCCCGCCGACGCGGCCATCGCGACCCCGGTCCCGCTCGACACCCGACGCCCGGCCGCCCGCCGCATCGCGCTGTTCACGGGGCTCTCGGTCGCACTCGTCGTGTTCGCGCTCGTCTCGGCCGGCATGGGGCAACTGCAGATCGCGCCCGGCGAGGTGTGGAACAGCCTGCTGCGCGGCCTCGGCCTGAGCGACGCTCCGGCGGCCGCCCCGCACGTCGACGCCGCACTCTGGACGATCCGGTTTCCGCGCATCGTCGCCGCGATCCTGATCGGTGCCGCCCTCGCGGTCGCCGGAACGCTCATGCAGGCGGTGTTCGCCAACCCACTGGCCGAGCCCGGCGTCGTCGGCGTCTCGTCGGGCGCCGCGCTCGGCGCCGCCGTCACGATCGTCTTCGGCCTGACGGCGACGAGCGACTGGGTGACGGCGGGGGCGTCGTTCCTCGCCGGCCTCGCGACGACGATGGTCGTCTACCTCGCGAGCCGTTCGGGCGGCCGAACCGAGGTCGTCACGCTCGTGCTCACGGGCATCGCGGTGAACGCGTTCGCCGCCGGCGGGCTCGCGCTGCTCACGTTTCTCGGCGACACGGCGAGCCGCGAGGAGATCATCTTCTGGCAGCTCGGCTCACTGAACGGCTCGCGCTGGCAGGAGATCGGCGTGATCGCACCGCTCGTCGCGGTGTCGCTCGTGTTCTCGTTCGTGCTCGCCCGGCAGCTCGACCTCTTCTCGCTCGGCGAGCGCAGCGCCCGTCACCTGGGGGTCGACGTCGAGCGCGTGCGCATCATCTCGATCGTGCTCGTCGCCGTGCTGACCTGCGCGGCCGTCGCGTTCGCGGGCATCATCAGCTTCGTCGGCCTCATCGTGCCGCACCTCATGCGCATGGTCATCGGCCCGGCGCACCGCGGCCTCATCGCGGCGAGCGCACTCGGCGGGGCCCTGCTGCTGCTCGTCGCCGACCTGGTGGCCCGCACGGCCGTGCCGATGGCCGACCTGCCGATCGGCATGCTCACCTCGCTCGTCGGCGGCCCGTTCTTCTTCTGGCTGCTGCGCCGTCAGCGCAAGGGCGCCGGGGGCTGGCGATGACCGCCACCGGCCTCGTCGCCGAGCACGTCTCGGTCACGATCGACCGTGCGACCCTGCTGACGGATGTCTCGTTCGCGGCGATTCCCGGGCGCGTGCACGCGTTGCTCGGCCCCAACGGCGCCGGAAAGTCCACGCTGCTCGCCGTGCTGGCCGGCGATCGGGCACCGAGCGCCGGACGCGTGCTGCTGCACGACCGCCCACTGTCCGACTGGCCGTTGCGCGACCTCGCCCGCACGCGCGCCGTGCTGACGCAGGACCACAGCGTGACCTTCTCGTTCCGCTCGCGCGAGATCGTCGAGATGGGCCGCCACCCGTGGGCCCGCACGCCGGCCGAAGACGACGACGACCGCGAGATCGCGCGCGCCATGGCGGCGACGGATGTCTCGCACCTCGCCGATCGCCCGGTCGCGAACCTCTCGGGCGGCGAGAAGGCCCGCGTCGCGCTCGCCCGCGTGCTCGCGCAGCGTTCGCCGGTGCTGCTGCTCGACGAGCCGACGGCGGCCCTCGACCTGCGGCACCAGGAGGACGTGCTGCGCCTCGCCCGCGCCCAGGCGGCGGCCGGCGATGCCGTCGTGGTCGTCCTGCACGACCTGAACCTCGCGGCGGCCTACTCCGACGAGATCACGCTGCTCGAGCAGGGCCGGGTCGTGGCGCACGGCGCCCCCGCCGAGGTGCTCACGGCCGAGCGCATCGAGGCGGTGTACGCGCAGCCGGTCGAGGTGATCGAGCACCCGCGCACAGGCGTGCCGCTGGTGCTGCCGGTGCGCTGAGGCGGCTCGGCCGCTGTGCAGGTCAGCCGCGCAACACCGGCAGCAGCCCCTCGAGGTCGGCGCGCTGACCCGACGCGTGCACGCGGCCCGCGTCTCGGGCGTCGGCCCAGGTGAGCGCGCCGGTGGCCAGCGACAGCCAGGTCGCGGCATCCGTCTCGATGACGTTGGGCGGGGTGCCGCGCGTGTGCTTCGGCCCCTCGACGCACTGCACCGCGGCGAACGGCGGAACGCGCACCTCGACGGTGCCGCCGGGGGCGAGCTCGGCGAGCAGCTGCAGCGAGTAGCGCACCGCGAGGGCGAGCGTGGCGCGGTCGACCTGGGGCGGGGCGGATGCCGCGGCCGACGCCTCACCGGATGCCGCCCGCCAGGCGGCCACCGCCGCGCGTCCTTCGTCGTCGCCGATCCTCGCTCGTGCCATGTGCTCCATCCTCCCGCACCCCGCCGTCACGGGCCGTCTCGCAGGGCTCGCGGCCCGGGCGGCAGGTGGCCGATCGGGTAGCCTGAACCGGTGAGAATCCTCATCCTCGGCTCGGGCGCGCGCGAGCACGCCATCATCCTCGCGCTCCTCGAAGAGGAGGCCGGACACGAGATCATCGCCGCACCGGGCAACGCCGGCATCGCGGCATCCGCGACCTCGTCGGGCCGCGGCAGCGTCGAGACGATCGCGCTCGACCCGACCGACCCCTCCATCGTCACCTCCTACGCGCTCGACAACGACATCGACCTCGTCGTCGTGGGCCCCGAGGCGCCGCTCGTCGCGGGCGTCGCCGACGCACTGCGTCGTCGCGGCGTGCCCGTGTTCGGCCCGGGCAAGGCGGCCGCCGCGCTCGAGGGCTCGAAGACCTTCGCCAAGCGCATCATGGAGGAGGCCGGCGTGCCGACCGGCCGTGCGCGCCTCGCCGAGCACCTCGCCGACGTCGAGGCGACCCTCGACGAGTTCGGCGCACCGTTCGTCGTGAAGGCCGACGGCCTCGCCGCCGGCAAGGGCGTGCTCGTGACCGAAGACCGCGAGGCGGCGCTCGCCCACGCCGCCCACTACCTGCAGCAGGGCCCGGTGCTCGTCGAGGAGTTCCTCGACGGCCAGGAGGTCTCGCTGTTCCTCCTCGCCGACGGCACGAACGTGCTGCCGCTCTCGCCCGCGCAGGACTACAAGCGCCTGCGCGACGGCGACCAGGGCCCGAACACCGGCGGCATGGGCGCGTATTCGCCGCTGCCGTGGCTCGACGCCGACTTCGGCAGCGAGCAGGAGTTCGTCGACGAGGTCATCCGCACCATCGCATTGCCGACCGTGAAGCAGCTCGCCGATGAGCAGACGCCGTTCATCGGCCTGCTCTACGCCGGGCTCATCCTCACGACCCGGGGCATCCGCGTCATCGAGTTCAACGCGCGCTTCGGCGACCCCGAGACGCAGGTCGTGCTGCCGCGCCTCGAGACCCCGCTCTCCGGCCTGCTGCTCGCGGCCGCGAGCGGCGGGCTCGGCGAGCTGCCGCGCCCCGTCTTCCGTCCCGATGCCGCGGTCACCGTCGTGCTGGCGAGCGAGGGGTACCCCGAGGCCCCCGAGACCGGCCGGGTCATCGAGGGGCTGGATGCCGCGGCATCCGTTCCCGGCGTGCACATCGCGCATGCGGCCACCGCCGTCGGCGCCGCGGTCGACGGCGTCTCGCCGCTCGTCGCGACCGGCGGCCGCGTGCTCAACGTCGTCGCGCTCGGCGAGGACTTCGGCGAGGCCCGCCGACGCGCCTACGAGGCGCTCGGGCACCTGCGCCTCGACGGCGGCCAGTACCGCACCGACATCGCCGCGCGCGTCGCGGAGTAAGGAAGCACCATGAGCGACACCGAGTACGCCGGCTGGACCCACGTCTACTCGGGCAAGGTGCGCGACCTCTACGTGCCGACCTCGGTGCTCGACGACGACGACACCTGGACCGGCGACCCGCTGCGGCTCTCGCCCGTGGTGCTCGTGGTGGCCAGCGACCGGGTGAGCGCGTTCGACCAGGTGCTCGAACCGGCGATCCCCGGCAAGGGCGCGATGCTGACCCAGCTGACCCGGTGGTGGTTCGACCAGCTGCCCGAGGTGCCCAACCACCTCGCGCACCCGCTCGACGACCGGCTCCAGGCGCTCGACCTGCCCGAGGTGCCCGCTGCGCTCGCCGAGCGGGCGACGCTCTGCCGCACCCTCGACATGTTCCCGATCGAGTGCGTCGTGCGCGGGTTCATCACGGGCGGCGGCTGGAAGGAGTACCAGCAGACGGGCGCCATCGGCGGCATCCCGCTGCCCGAAGGGCTCTCGAACGGCGATCGCCTGCCCGAGCCGATCTTCACGCCCGCGTGGAAGGCGCCGCTCGGCGAGCACGACGAGAACATCAGCTACGAGCGCACCGTCGAGATCGTCGGCGAGGTCGTCGCGGCCCAGCTGCGCGAGCTCTCGCTCGAGATCTTCGCCAAGGCGTCGGCCCTCGCCGCGGCCCGCGGCCTCGTGCTCGCCGACACGAAGTTCGAGTTCGGCGCCGACCGCGCCACCGGCATCGTGACCCTCGGCGACGAGGTGCTCACGAGCGATTCGAGCCGGTACTGGGATGCCGCGACCTACGCTTCCGAGACCACGCCCGAGTTGCGCATGGCGAGCTTCGACAAGCAGATCGTGCGCGACTGGCTCGCCGCCAACTGGGATCAGGACGCCACCGAAGAGGCGCCGACCCTGCCGCACGAGATCGTCGAGCAGACGGCCGCGAAGTACCGCGAGCTGCTCGATCGGCTGACGGCCGGCGCCTGAACGCCCGGCGCCTGAACGCGCCGAGCCAGAACGCCCCGAGCCAGAACGCCGAACGGCCGGCGCCTGAGCGCCGGCCGCATCGCCTCATCGGGTCGGGTCAGGACGCGATGGCCTTCGCGATCTTGTCGCCGCCCTCGTCGATGGCCTTCTCGAGCTGCTCGTAGTCTTCGCGGTCGATGGCCTTGCTGATCTTCTTCTGAGTCTGGGCGAGTGCCGCATCGATGCGGTCGAGGTACTTGTCGTCGATCACGGCGACGATCGCGGAAGTGCCCTTCGGCAGGTACTCCTCGAGCTCGAGGCCCACCTTCTTCTCCTCGTGCTTCTTCGCGAGCTTGCCGGAGATCGCACCGACGCCCGCTCCGATTGCCGTCGCGGCGAGCAGCGGCGGGGAGAACAGCCCGACGACGAGACCGGCGGCTCCGCCGATCCACGCACCCGCGGCGACCTGGCCGGTGCCGTGCTCGTCGACGGTGACGCGGCCGTCGTCGCCGCGGCGCAGCACGACCGACGACACGACCTCGAGATCCGACGAGTCCTCGGCGTGCTTGAGCTGCCGATAGTCGTCGGTCGCGGTGGTGGCGGCGTCGTACGTGGCCACGTAGAGCACCAGGTTGTCCATACCCATGTTTCGTTCCCCTCGATGAGGGCCCCCCACAGTGCCCCGGGAGCCGCTGACTCCCACAATAGGGACGGCGACGGAGAGCGCTCAAGGGCGATCTCGTCAATGGTCGGAATATGGCGTGCCGGCGCGGGGTTAGAATTAGTTGTGCTTACAACCAATGGGACGCCGCAGGGCTCCGGACTCCTCGCCGCCGACACGGGCATGGGCGCGGTGACCCTGCGCGTCGGCGACCTCGACGGCATGATCCGCTACTACCGCGACGGCGTCACGCTCGAGCTGTTGAGCCACGACGGCCCGGTGGCCGTGCTCGGCCGCGGCACCACGCCCATCGTCATCCTGCAGCACGCGCCCGAGCTGCGGCACGCCTCCCCGCGCGACGCCGGGCTGTACCACACGGCCATCCTCTTCGACTCGCGCGAAGCCCTCGCGACGGCGATCTACGCGGTCGCCTCGCGCTACCCCGGCACGTTCACCGGCAGCGCCGACCACCTCGTGAGCGAGGCCTTCTACTTCACCGACCCGGAGGGCAACGGCGTCGAGCTCTACTTCGACCGCGACCGCTCCGGGTGGAGCTGGGTGCACGGCCAGGTCGAGATGGCCACCATCTACCTCGACCCCAACGGGTATCTCCGCGAGCACCTGGGCCAGACCGGGGCGGATGCCGCGGCATCCGGAACCGGCCTCGGCGACGCGGTCGTCGGGCACGTGCACCTCTCGGTCGGCGACATCGCGAGCGCCCGCGAGTTCTACGTCGACCGCCTCGGCTTCGAGACCACCGCCGCCATGGGCGACCAGGCGCTCTTCGTGTCGGCCGGCGGGTACCACCACCACATGGCCATGAACACATGGGGCAGCCGAGGCGCCGGACGCCGCGGGCTCGCGCTCGGCCTCGGCAAGGTCGAGATCGTCGTGCCCACCGCCGACGACCTCGGCGAGCTGGGCGAGCGGATGTCGCACTTCGACGTCGCGACACGTGACGACGGTCGCAGCCTGTCGTTCGACGACCCGTGGGCGAACCTCGTCGAGGTGCGCGCGGGCGCCTAGTCGGCCGGCGGGTTCGGCAGCTTCGCGTGCGACATGTCGTGGAACTGGTCGAACGCCTGCCCGTCGCCGGGGATCGGCCGGTTGTCCGGCCGCGCGCGAAGCCCGTCGAGCACGATCGCGAGCTGCCGCCGCCAGAACGGCAGGTAGGCGCCGCCGTACTGGCCGAGGCTGCCGAGCATGTCGACGAGCACGCTGAGGTCGACGGCGGTGACGTCGGCGCGGAGGCTCCCCTCGGCCTGGGCTCTGGCGGCCATGCCGGCGATCGCCTCGGCGAACTCGGCGCCCGGCTTGTACGACGGATCGAGGGCGGCCATGCGCCGCATCACGGCGGGCACGTAGGGCGCGCCGATGAGCCACTCCGCGAGGCGCTCGAGGTAGAGCTCGATCGAGCGCCAGCCCGTCTCGGCGCCGAGGATCTCGGGGGCGAGGTCGTGCAGGTCGGCGACCCCGCTGTCGTAGAGCTCGCGGATGAGGGCATCGCGGTTCGCGAAGTGCCGGTACACGGTGCCCGGCCCGACCCCCGCCCTGGTGGCCAGTTCATCGAGCGGCGCATCGACGCCGCGCTCGGAGAAGAGCCTCCTGGCCTCGACGAGGAGTCGCTCATGGTTCCGTCGCGCATCGCGACGCGGCGATGCGTTGGAATTCATGGAGTTCACCATACGCCCGCAATCCGGTAGCATTCGGAGGGTCGGCTCCGTTTCATCCATTGCGAGCCGATCGGCCTTCTTGGGGGAGAAGGATGCGGTGCGGCGGGCAGACCGCCGGTTCTACCGGTCGGGGGGAGCGCCCGCCGCGCCCGACCCGCCTCCGGCGAGGCCCGCGGCTAGGCTGAACCCGTGAGTACCGACCAGCCCGACGCCGCCGTCGACGATCGCTCGAGCGACGGCGTCGAGGGCAACACCCGCCGCATCGAGGCATCCGTCGTCACCGATTTCAGCGACCGCATGAGCTACGGCGGCTACCTCGACCTGCCGACGCTGCTCAGCGCGCAGCGGCCGATCTCGCGGCCCGAGCACCACGACGAGCTGCTGTTCATCATCCAGCACCAGACCACCGAGCTGTGGCTGAAGCTCGTGCTGCACGAGCTCGAGACGGCGCGCGACCTGCTGCGGGCCGACGAGCTCGCGCGGGCGCTCAAGTGCGTCGCCCGCGTGAAGCACATCCAGAAGACGCTGACCGAGCAGTGGTCGGTGCTCGCGACCCTGACGCCGGCCGAGTACGCGCAGTTCCGCGGGGTGCTCGGCAACGCGAGCGGGTTCCAGTCCTCCCAGTACCGCGCGGTCGAGTTCGTGCTCGGCAACAAGAACGCGCGCATGCTGAAGGTCTTCGAGGCTGATCCCGACGCCACCGCCGTGCTGACCGCGGCCCTCGAGACGCCGAGCCTCTACGACGAGTTCCTGCGGCTGCTCGCTCGGGCCGGCTACCCGATCCCGGCGTCGGTGCTCGAACGCGACGTGACCGAGGCGTGGACCTTCGTGCCCGAGCTCGTGCCGGTGTTCGCCCAGATCTACGCGCACACCGACCAGCACTGGGCGGCGTACGAGACCTGCGAAGAGCTGGTCGACCTCGAGGACAACTTCCAGCTGTGGCGGTTCCGCCACCTGAAGACGGTCGAGCGCATCATCGGCTCGAAGCCGGGCACGGGCGGGTCGAGCGGTGCGCCGTTCCTGCAGCGTGCACTCGAGCTCACCTTCTTCCCCGAGCTCTACGCCGTGCGCACCGAGATCCCGGGGTGATCGGATGCCGCAGCTCGACGACTCGGCTCCGGCCGCCGACGACCGGCCGGAAGCCGACCCGCTCGCCCGCGCGTCGCTCGATCCCGGGTCGCTCGATCCCGGGCCGCTCGACCTCGGGCCGCTCGCGTCGCGCGTTCGACGCTCGCTGAACGGCGCCCACCCCGGCGTGGTCGGCACCCGGCTGCCGCCGCTCGTCGACCACCACGTGCACCTCATGATCATCGGACCCGACGCGCTCGTGGACTCCGCGCTCGGCGGGGTGCTCGACCTCGGCGCGCCGCTCGACGTGGTGACCGCGCTGCGGGGGCGAGAGGGCCTGCCGCGCACCGACTTCGCGGGCGCGTTCCTCACCGCCCCCGGCGGGTACCCCGTCGGCCGGTCGTGGGCCGCCGACGGATGCGCGCACGAGGTGCCGCTCGCATCCGACGCCGGTCGCGGCGCGCTGCCCTCGCCCGCCGAGGCGGCCGTCGCCGAACAGCACGCGTTCGGGGCATCCGTCATCAAGGTCGCCCTCAACGCCGCAGCCGGCCCCGTGTTCGACACCGCGACGCTCGACGCGATCGTGACGGCAGCACATGAACGACGGATGCCGGTGGTCGCCCACGTCGAGGGCGAGGGCATGACCCGGCTCGCGATCGAGGCCGGCGTCGATGCGCTCGCCCACACGCCCTTCACCGAACGGGTCGACGACGAGCTCGTCGCCCGGGCCGTCGCGCTCGGCCAGCGCTGGATCTCGACGCTGTACGTCGCCGGCCACGGCGAGCGCACCCCCGATGCCGAACGAGCGGTCGACAACCTCCGGCGGTTCCACGCGGCTGGCGGGCGCGTGCTCTACGGCACCGACCTCGGCAACGGCGACCAGCCGCTCGGCGTGAACCCCCGCGAGCTCGAGCTGCTCGTCGAGGCGGGGCTCGCGGCATCCGACGTGCTCGAGGCCCTGACCGACCCGTGGCCGCGCGACGAACCCGCCGAGGGCGTCGTGACGTTCGCGGCCGACCCCGCACCCGAGAACCTCGACGACCTGGCCACGTGGCTCGCTGCAGCCGTCGTCGTGCCGGCCGAGGAAGCCGAAGAACTGGAGACCCTGTGACGCTCGACCCCCAGCTCGCGTACGCCCGGCGCATGGACCGCTCCGACGGTCTCGCGCACCACCGCGCGAAGTTCGAGGGGGCCGACACCGACCTCGTCTACTTCGACGGCAACTCGCTCGGCCGCCCGCCGATCTCGGCGATCGCCAGGGTCGAGGAGTTCCTGCGCGAGAGCTGGGGTGCTCGCCTGATCCGCGGGTGGGACGAGTCCTGGCTGCGCCTGCCGAACGAGATCGGCGACCGCATCGGCCGCGCCGTGATCGACGCCAAGGCGGGCCAGACGATCATCGGCGACTCGACGACCGTGCTGCTCTACAAGCTCGCACGCGCCGCGGTCGATGCGCAGGTCGCCCGCGACCCCCGCCGCACCGAGATCGTCGTCGACACCGACAACTTCCCGACCGACCGCTACGTGCTCGACGGCATCGCGAAGGAGCGCGGGCTGACCGTGCGCTGGATCGACGTCGACACGTCCGCCGGCGTGACGCCGGAGCAGCTCGCCGCCGCCGTCGGACCGCAGACCGCGCTCGTCGTGGTCTCGCACGTGGCCTACCGCTCGGCGTACCTCGCCGATGCGCCGCAGCTGACGCGCATCGCGCACGACGCCGGCGCCCTGATCCTCTGGGATCTCTGCCACTCGGCCGGCTCCGTGCCCGTGAAGGCCGACGAATGGGGCTTCGACCTCGCCGTCGGCTGCACCTACAAGTACCTCAACGGCGGGCCGGGCTACCCCGCGTTCGCCTATGTTCGCGAAGACCTGCAGGGCGTGCTCGAGCAGCCGATCCAGGGCTGGTGGGGCACGACCGACATGTTCCTCATGGGGCCCGAGTACCAGCCGGCGCCCGGCATGCAGCGCTTCATCAGCGGCACCGCCCCGGTCGTGGGCATGCTCGCCATGCAGGAGACGCTGGCGATGATCGAGGAGGCGGGCATGCCCGCGATCCGCGCGAAGTCGGTCGCCCTCACCGAGTTCGCGATCTCGCTCGCCGCCGACTGGCTCGCACCCCTCGGCGTGACGCTCGCCTCGCCAGACGACCACGAGGCGCGCGGCGGGCACGTCACCTTCCACCACCCCGAGATGCGCGAGGTCGTCGCCCGCCTCTGGCAGCAGGACGTGATTCCCGACTACCGCGACCCCGGTGGCATCCGCATCGGCCTGTCGCCGCTCTCGACGAGCTTCGAAGAGGTGCACCGAGGCCTGGCGGCCACGCGCGACGTGCTCAAGCAGGTGCTGCTCGAGCGCGCCGGGCTGGCCTGAGGCGCGCCGACCGCCGCCGGATGCGGCCGTCGGCTACCACTCCGCAGCCCGCGGTGGCAACCCCTCCGCCGGTATCGGGCCTTCCCCGGAGCCGCGACGTAGCATGGCCGGATCATCGGACGGATGGGCGCCCACGACGGGCGGCACCCCCGTTCACGACGTCAGGAGTGCAGCATGACGGACACGGATCGTACGGCTTCGGAAGCGACGGACGCGGCGCGTGAGGCCGCCGCCAAGGTGACGGATGCGGCCGCTCACGCGACCGACGAGGTGCGGGATGCCGCCGCATCCGCGACCGAGAACGTCGGCGAGGCGGCGAAGGACGCACGCGGCGCCGTCGACGCCACCATCGGCGCGGCGAAGGGCGCCGTCGCCGACGCCGCCGGCACCGCGCAGGACACCCTCGACGAGGTGATCGACAGCGTGAAGTCCGCCGCCGGGCAGGCGAAGGACGCCGGAGCCGACGCGCTCGACGCCGCACAGGCGCAGGCGCAGGCCGCGTTCGAGACGGGCCGAGGGCTCGTCGACGACGGCACAGGCTACGTCAAGCGCAAGTACCGGGAGAACCCCGGCCTCGTGATCGCGGTCGGCGCGGCGGCGGTGCTCGCCCTCGTGCTCGTCATCCGAGGCACCGGCCGGCGCTGACGCGGCCCGAGGACGTCGAGGCGGTCGAGCCAGTCGAGGCGGTCGAGCAGCGGAGCGTATCGAGACCCGTTCAGTGAGGTCTCGATACGCTCCTTCGTCGTTACTCGACCGACGGGGACTCCTTCGTCGTCACTCGACCGACGTGAGCGACCCGGTCGTCGGCCCCGCGGCATCCGTCCACGCGGCTGCGCCCTTGTGCTCCCAGTCGACCGTCACCTTGGGGCGGGCGAAGAAGAGCACGAGCACGGCGCCGATCGCGAACGAGATGACGGGCAGCCACAGCGACTGCGACATCGCGTCGGTGAATCCGCCGGCGACCTGCGGCGGCAGCGCCTGGCCCGCGGTCGACGACTGCTCGCCGCCGGACTCGGCGAACCCGGGCAGGTTCGCCTCGAGGCGGGCGTTCATGAGCGCGGTGATGGCCGCGGCGCCGAAGACCGAGCCGAACTGGCGCGTCATGTTGTAGACGCCTGAGCCGGCGCCCGCCTGCTGCGGGGGCAGGTTGCGCGTCGCCGTCGAGGCGAGCGGCGCCCAGATGCCCGAGAGGCCGAGGCCGAGGAACGCGGCGGGGATGAGCAGCACCCACAGCTCGACGTCGGGCGTGATGAGCAGCGACATCGCGCTGAGCGCGCCGGCCGTGATGGTGAAGCCGGCGAACGCGATCCACTTGGGGTCGACGCGGTCGGTCAGGCGGCCGATGAACGGCGCCATGACGCCGGAGACGACGGCCATGGGCACGAGCATGAGCGCGGCCTGCGTGGGCTCGAGGCCGCGGGCGACCTGGTAGTAGAAGGCGAGCGGCAGCGGCATCGAGACGATGGCGAGGCCGACGACCGTGATCGCCGCGTTCGACAGGGCGAAGTTGCGGTCCTTGAACAGGTCGAGGGGCAGCAGCGGCTCCTTGCGGTTGAAGCGCTGCCAGACGACGAAGGCGACGAGGATCACGAGACCCGAGATGATCAGGCCCCACACGGTGATCGGTCCGGTGATGGTGCCCCAGTCGTAGGTCGCGCCCTCCTGGATGCCGAAGATCACGAGGAACATGCCGACGGCGCTCAGCACCACGCCCAGCCAGTCGAACGAGTGCTGGTGCGTCTCGAGCTTCGGCACGAGCCGCACCGCGAGGATGAACGCCACGACGCCCACGGGCACGTTGACGATGAAGATCCACTCCCAGCCGAGCGAGTCGACGAGCACGCCGCCGAGGATCGGGCCGACGAGCGTCGCGACGCCGGCGACGGCGCCCCAGAGGCCCATCGCCGCACCGCGCTGCGTGGGCGGGAAGATGCGCGTGATGACCGCCATCGTCTGCGGGGTCATGAGTGCGGCGCCGAGGCCTTGCACGACGCGGGCGACGATCAGCATCGTGATGTCGTCGGAGAGTCCGCACCAGAGCGACGAGAGCGTGAAGACGGCGAGGCCGACGAGGTAGACGTTCTTCGGTCCGAAGCGATCGCCGAGGCGGCCGGTGATGAGCAGCGGCACCGCGTAGGCGAGCAGGTAGGCGGAGGTCACCCACAGCACCGAGGTGAGGTCGGTGCCGAGGTCGCGCATGATCGCGGGGTTCGCGATCGAGACGATGGTCGAGTCGACCAGGATCATGAAGAAGCCGATGACGAGCGCCCAGAGCGCCGGCCACGGCTTTCGTTCGGTCTGCAGGTGTTCGCTCTGCTGGTGGTCGGTTGACATGTGTTCCTCCAGAACAGGGGACCGCAAGCGGTCGGGTCGTGTGGCCGCGGTGCGGCGGGTCAGTGGGCGGCGGCAGCCGAGGCCGGCGGGGCGACCGGGGCATCCGAGGCGGGAACGGAAGGCGCGGCGCCCGCGACATCCGATGGCCATTCGAGCTCGCCCGATCGGAGTTCGTCGATGGTCTGCGCGAGCCAGTCGGCCTCGGCGGCGAGCATCGCGCGGGTGTAGTAGACGTTCAGCACGACGCTCTTCGGCTTGCCCTTGCCGGCGATGCGCACCATGGCGGCGTCGTGCCAGGCGATGCCGTCGCGGATCGCGTCGAGCCGGGCGTCGAGCAACTCGACGACCCGGTCGACGGGCAGGTTGTGGGCCTCGCCGACGGCGAGCGGGAACTCGGGGAACTCGTTCACGTGCCGCGAGAGCATCTGCTCGAGGCTCTCGTCGAACGCGGTGCGGCCCGCCTCGGTCACGGTGTAGACCGTGCGCTCGGGCCGGTTGCCCATGCGCTCGGTCGAGGTCGGCTCGATCAGCCCGTCGCGGGCGAGTCGCTCGACGGCGCGGTAGAGCGATCCGGCGCTCACCTTGACGACGCGGTCCTCCTTGCGCGCCAGCATGAGCTGGTACATCTCGTACGGATGCATCGGCGCGTCGATCAGGATCGCGAGCGCCGAGAAGGCGAGCGGGTTCAGCTGCGACATCCGCACCCTCCGTCCGTGTTCGCGGTGATGTTCCGCTATGTATATTCCATCCGGAATAGTACACCTGGAATCGTTGGTCGACAACCGCGTCCGATCCGAACCGCGGATGCCGCTGCGACGCCGTTCGGGCGCCAGTGCGGCGCCGCGCCGCGCGGCCGGTAGAATCGAGGCATCCACACCCCGACACCGGACGGAGAACCGCGGTGCCCACCATCGTCGTCGACGTGATGCCCAAGG
This sequence comes from Agromyces sp. Leaf222, assembly GCF_001421565.1. Taxonomy (NCBI): domain Bacteria; kingdom Bacillati; phylum Actinomycetota; class Actinomycetes; order Micrococcales; family Microbacteriaceae; genus Agromyces; species Agromyces sp. Leaf222. The sequence goes on from NZ_LMKQ01000003.1 coordinate 48,034, forward strand.
CCGAACTGCTCGATCCCCAGGGGAAGGCCGTCGCCGGCGCCCTCGCTCGCACGGGCCACGAGGGCTTCGGCTCCGTGCGCATCGGCAAGCGCTTCGAACTCACCGTCGACGGTCCCGTCGACGACGCCCTGCGCGCCAGCGTGCAGCAGATCGCCGAGGAGATCCTCTCCAACTCGGTCATCGAAGACGTCGTGAACATCGACTTCGGCGACGAGGCGACCCCGGCCGACGAGTCCACCGAGGGCACTGCGCCCACGGAGGGCTGACGTCATGCGCATCGGCGTCATCACCTTTCCCGGCTCGCTCGACGACCGCGACGCCCAGCGCGCGGTGCGCCTCGCGGGCGCCGAGCCCGTCGCCCTCTGGCACGGCTCGCACGACCTCGAGGGCGTCGACGCGCTGATCCTGCCCGGCGGCTTCAGCTACGGCGACTACCTGCGCTGCGGCGCGATCGCCTCGCTCTCGCCGATCATGACCGAGGTCGTCGACGCCGCGAACGGCGGCATGCCCGTGCTCGGCATCTGCAACGGCTTCCAGATGCTCACCGAGGCGCACCTGCTCGAGGGTGGACTGATCCGCAACGACCACGGCTCGTTCATCTGCCGCGACCAGGTGCTCACCGTCGAGAACGCGTCGACCGACTGGACGAGCGGCTTCGACGCCGGCCAGCAGATCACCATCCCGCTGAAGAACGGCGAGGGCGGATTCATCGCCGACGCCGACACGCTCGACCGCCTCGAGGGCGAGGGTCGCGTGGTGTTCCGCTACGTCGACGTCAACCCCAACGGCTCGATGCGCGACATCGCGGGCGTCACCAACGCCCGCGGCAACGTGGTCGGCCTCATGCCGCACCCCGAGCACGCGGTCGAACCCGGCTTCGGCCCCGACACCGCCGCGGCCATGCGCTCCGGCGTCGACGGGCTCGGCTTCTTCACGAGCGTCATCCGCAGGTCGCTCGTCGAGGCGTAGCCTCCCGCAACGAATACAGGAGAGGGCGACCGGAGACGGTCGCCCTTTCCTGTACCCGGCGCCGACGTCGTGCCGGCTCCTGCTTCGGTACGGGGGTTCGGCACGGCCGCCTACCTGTGGGGCCGCACATGTTGCCGACGTAACGTCCGGTCATGAGTGACACGCTCGGATCGATCCGTCCCCCGCCTGCACGCCCCAAGGCATCTGCCGTTCCCAACCCGCAGATGCACCTCATCCACGCGGCCGACGCCGAGGATCGCCACGTCGCGGCCTTCTGGGCGACGTACGACCTGGCCCTTCGGAGTCGCCACCGCTGGTTCGACGCGGCCGCGGCGTATTGGGGGTCGGCCGCGTCGACGCGGGACCACCCCGAACGCCACGAGTCGATGTACCGCTGAGCCCTGACATCCGAACGGCCGCTCGCTACCCTTTTCCCATGCGACCGCTTCGCTATTCCATCAATGTCACCCTCGACGGATGCGTCGACCACCGCGTTGGAGTCGTCGATGAGGAGCTGCATCGACATTCGGCCGAGATCATCGCCCGGGCGGACGCCCTGATCTTCGGCCGGGTGACCTACGAGATGATGGCGTCGGCCTGGCGCCTGCCGCTGTCCGACGAGATGCCCGAGTGGACGCAGCCGTTCGCCGAGAGCATCGACGGCGCCAAGAAGTACGTCGTGTCGAGCACTCTCGAGAGCCTCGACTGGAACGCGGAGTTCCTGCGCGGCGATCTGGGCGAGGCCGTGCAACGCCTCAAGGACGAGCCGGGCGACGGACTCTACGTCGGGGGCGTGACCCTGCCACTGGCGCTGGCCGAGCTGGGGCTGATCGACGAGTACGAGTTCGTCGTGCATCCGCGTTTGGTCGGGCATGGGCCGACCCTCTTCGCCGGACTCACCGACGTCGTCGACCTGCGACTCGTGGGCCGACAGGAGTTCGTCTCCGGGGCGATCTCACTGCGGTACGAACCCAGACGATAGCGCCGGCTGAACGGATGACGGTGGTCATCGCCGAGCAGCACGGCCTACTCGTCGTCGAGCGAGGTGATGTACTCGGCGACCGATCGGCCGTTGTCATCCGTCATCGTTTCGGCCTTCTCAGCTCGATCGGCGGCGCACCGGGAAGCGCAGGTGAAGCACGCGGTCGCCCTGGATCACCTCGTCGGGATCCTCCAGCAGGTGCTGCGCGGCGATCGACCCGAAGTAGCGCTTGCCGGCGCCGAACGCGACGGGCACGACGTCCATGCGCACCTCGTCGACGAGTCCTGCGGCGAGCACCTGGCCACCGACGTCACCGGAGGCGACCTCGACGACCCGATCCTGCGCGAGCTCCTGCGCCATGGCCATGGCCGCCTCGACGCCGTCGACGAAGTGGAACGGCGCCTCGGCGTCCCACCCCTCGGGTGCCGGCCGGTGCGTCACGACGACCACGTGGTCGACCCCGCCCGGAGGCGTCCCGTCCCAGCCGTCCGTCAGGTCGAAGACGTGGCGGCCGACGATGGTCACGCCGATCCCGTCCCAGTACGGCCGGGTGTAGTCGTACGACGCCTGCGACACCTTCAGCACGCCGCTCTCGTCCAACGGCACGTCGCCGCTCGTCAACCAGTCGAACAGGGGCCCCGGCTGGTCGTCCTCGTCGGCGATGAAGCCGTCGACCGACACCGAGCTGTACATGACCACCTTGCCCACGGCGCACTCCTCTGCTCTCGTGACGACCTCGGATGAGCGTGTCACGCGGCCGTCGCGCCGGGGAGGAATCGTGGCCGTTCGGCCGGGAATCGGCACCGGCATCGCGGCCGATCCGCACACGGAACCCTTCCCTCGCTGCGGGCGATGACGGATGATTGCTGCACCCGTTGATCGAAGGAGATCCGATGGCCAGCAGCCCGCGCCCAGACGCGACCGTTCCCGACCTGTCCGTGTTCGACTACCTGTTCGGAGGCCTGGCCGAGGGCGACCTCGACACCGTCGCGATCGTCGACGGCACCAGCGGGGCGACCACGACGTACCGCCAGCTGGTGGGCCAGATCCAGCTGCTCGCGGGGGCGCTGGCCGCACGCGGCGTGGGCGTCGGCGACGTGGTCGCGGTGCTCTGCCCGAACGTGCCGGCCTTCGCGACGGTGTTCCACGGCATCCTGCGCTCGGGCGCCACGGCGACGACCGTGAACTCCCTCTACACGCCCGACGAGATCGCGAACCAGCTGACGGATGCCGGTGCCCGCTGGTTCTTCACGGTGTCACCGCTGCTCCCCCAGGCCGCCGCCGCTGCCGCGCGGGTCGGCATCGCCGACGACCACCTCGTCGTGCTCGACGGCGCCGAGGGACATCCGTCACTGCGCGACCTGCTCGGCGAGGGGCGCGCGGCACCGGATGTCTCGTTCGACCCGGCCGAGCACCTCGCGGTACTGCCGTACTCGTCAGGCACGACTGGGCGGCCGAAGGGCGTCATGCTCACGCACCGCAACCTGGTGGCGAACGTCGCCCAGAACGTGGAGTCGATCGGCCTCGAGTCGTCGGACCGCGTGCTCGCGGTGCTGCCGTTCTTCCACATCTACGGCATGACCGTGCTGCTGAACTACGCGCTCAAGTGCCGGGCGAGCCTCGTGACCATGCCGAAGTTCGACCTCGCCGAGTTCCTCAGGGTGATCGGCGAGTACGGGGCGACCTGGCTGTTCATCGCGCCGCCCATCGCGGTCGCCCTCGCGAAGCATCCGCTCGTCGCGCAGGCCGACCTGTCGAGCGTGAAGGTCGTCTTCTCGGGGGCTGCGCCACTCGACGGCTCGCTCGCCGAGGCCGTCGCCGAACGGCTGGACTGCGTCGTCTGCCAGGGCTACGGCATGACCGAGACGAGTCCCGTCACGCATGTCATCGCGCTCGACCGGCCCGACCTCGATCGCTCGAGCATCGGCCACCTGCTTCCGAGCACCGAGGCGCGCGTCGTCGACGTCGAGTCGGGCGCCGACGTCGACGTGCCTGACGATGGCGCGAGCGAACCCGGCGAACTGTGGATCCGCGGCCCGCAGGTCATGAAGGGCTACCTCGGCAACCCCGAGGCGACGGCGGAGATGCTCGACGCCGACGGATGGCTGCACACGGGCGACATCGCGACGGTCACCGCCGACGGCGTGTACCGCATCGTCGACCGGCTGAAGGAGCTCATCAAGTACAAGGGCTACCAGGTCGCGCCCGCCGTGCTCGAAGCGGTGCTGCTGGGGCATCCGAAGATCGCGGATGCCGCGGTGATCGGCGTGCGCGATGCCGACGGCCAGGAGATCCCCAAGGCGTTCATCGTCGCCCAGGCCGACGCCGAGCTCGATGCCGACGAGGTCATCTCGTTCGTCGCGGAGCACGTCGCCCCGCACGAGAAGGTGCGCGCGGTCGAGTTCATCGACGTCGTGCCCAAGTCGACCGCGGGCAAGATCCTGCGCAAGGACCTGCGCGCGAGGGAGGCGGCGACGACTGGCGCGTGAACCGTTCGGCTGAGGTGCCGCGTCGATAGGATCGGGCGCGCAGACCTGCCGGGGGGCAGTATCGAGGGGGCCGACATGAGCGAGACGACGCGACCACGACCGCAGCTGAACGACCTCGCGCACATGCGCGATGCCGTGCTGTTCGACGGGCCGGAGGCACCGCACAAGGTGAGCCGCTTCTGGCTCCTGCTCATCCTCTCGTCGATCATCGCCGCCGCCGGCGTGGTCGCCGACTCGACCGCCACGGTGATCGGCGCGATGATCGTGGCCCCGCTCATGCTGCCGATCCAGGGCACGATGCTCGCGACGGTGCTCGGCGACCGCGACGCGCTCGTGCGCTCACTGCTGCTGCTCATCGCGGGCGCGGCGACGGCGGTGGGCATCGGGTTCGCCGTGGGCCTGCTCGTGGTGAACGAGGTCGTCGCGTCGAACAACTCGCAGGTCGCGAGCCGGGTCTCCCCTGGCCTGATCGACCTGCTCGCCGCGCTCGCGACCGGCGTCGTCGGGTCGATCGCCCTCGTGCGGCGCGATATCTCAGACACGCTGCCGGGCGTCGCCATCGCGATCTCACTCGTGCCGCCGCTGTCGGTCGTCGGGCTCACGCTGCAGTCCGGTGCGCCCGACCAGGCGCTCGGCGCGCTGCTGCTCTTCCTCACGAACGTCGCGGCCATCATCGGCACGGGCATCGTCGTGATGGCGGTCTACGGGGCGAGCCGGCTGGCGGCGCCACCGGCCGACGCGCGGCAGATCTCGCACAAGCGCCGCAACACGGCAATCGCCCTCACGCTCATGGGCATCGTCGTGATCGTGCCCCTCACGATCACGAGCGTGCAGACCGCGCAGAACGTGACCCGGGAGTCCGCCGTGCACGGCGTCGCCAAGGCCTGGGGCGCCGACGTCGGCTGGGAGCTGACGAGCGTGACGACCACGAACGGCGTCATCATCGCGAAGTTCGAGGGCGACGGCGACCAGCCCGAGACGGCGACCCTCGAGAGCGCCCTGCGCGGCGCGGGCATCGACCCGAGCGACGTGGAGGTCGAGCTCGAGCCCACGTACACGGTGAAGCTCGGCCCCGCGGCCGGCTCGGGCGGCGACTAGCAGGGCGAGGCGAAGCACGGCGGCCGGGGCACGAGTCGCCTCGCGCCCCGGCCGCCCGGTGCGAACCGCTACGCGGCCGCGTGCTCCGTGCCGACCGATGCGCGCAGCGCGGCGCCCAGCTCGGCGTCGACGTTCGTCCAGTACTGGAAGAACCGCTCGCGGATCTCGTCGACGGTGATCGACTCGCCCTGGCCGGTCAGGGTCTCGAGCAGGCGCTGTTTCGCCTCGGCGGAGTACACCTCGCGGTAGAGCGTGCCCGGCTGGCCGAAGTCGCTGTCGTCGCTTCGCAGCGTGTAGGCCGCGCGCACGAGCTCGCCGTCCTGCTCCCAGCCGCCCTCGGCTGCACGCTCGGCGTCGGCCGACGGTCCGCCGAACGAGTTCGGCGCGTAGACCGGCGCGGCGGGCGAGTTGAACCCGTGACGCTGCGCGCCGTCCTGCGAGTAGTTGTGCACGGGCGCCGCGTGCGGTGCGTTCACGGGGATCTGGTTGTAGTTCGTGCCGACGCGGTAGCGCTGCGCGTCGGGGTAGCTGAACACGCGGGCCATGAGCATCTTGTCGGGGCTGATCGCGATGCCGGGCACGGTGTTCGCGGGCGAGAAGGCCGCCTGCTCGATCTCGGCGAAGAAGTTCTGCGGGTTGCGGTCGAGCGTCAGCGTGCCGACCGGGATCAGCGGGTAGTCCGCGTGCGGCCACACCTTCGTGAGGTCGAACGGGTTGAAGCGATAGGTCTTCGCGTCCTCGTAGGGCATGACCTGCACGTGCAGGTCCCACTTGGGGTGGTTGCCCGCCTCGATCGCCTCGTGGAGGTCGCGGCGGTAGAAGTCGGCGTCGGCGCCGGCGATCGCCTCGGCGGTCTCGGCGTCGAGGTGCAGGTCGCCCTGCTGCGAGCGGAAGTGGTACTTCACCCAGAACTTCTCGCCGGCCGCGTTGATCCACTGGTACGTGTGCGACCCGAAGCCGTGCATCTCGCGCCAGGACTTCGGCAGGCCGCGGTCGCCCATGAGGTAGGTGACCTGGTGCGCCGACTCGGGCGAGAGGGTCCAGAAGTCCCACTGCATGTCGGCGTCGCGGAGGCCGGAGCCCGGCAGTCGCTTCTGCGAGTGGATGAAGTCGGGGAACTTGATGGCGTCGCGGATGAAGAACACCGGGGTGTTGTTGCCGACGATGTCGTAGTTGCCCTCGGTCGTGTAGAACTTGACCGAGAATCCGCGCACGTCGCGCCAGGTGTCGGGCGATCCCTGCTCGCCGGCGACCGACGAGAACCGCATCAGCGTCTCGGAGTCCGCGCCCGGCTGGAAGACCGCGGCCCGCGTGTACGCGGAGACATCCGCCGTCACCTCGAAGCGACCGAACGCGCCGCCGCCCTTGGCGTGCACGATGCGCTCGGGGATGCGCTCGCGGTTGAACTGGGCGAGCTTCTCGACGAGGTAGCGGTCGTGCAGCACGGTGGGTCCGTCGGCGCCGACGGTGAGCGAGTGCGCGTCACTGGCGACGGGCGTTCCGGTCTGGGTGGTGGTGTTCTCGGTCATCTGTTCCTTCTCAGTAGGGTGACGGATGCCGCGACGGCGCGCCGAACGCACCCGCTGGCGGGTACGACGAAGGGCGCCGAGACGGCGTGGCACGGGCATTCCCGGCGGAGGCGGCGCAGGCTAGGCCGCGGCCTCCTGCTGACAGCTCGCGCAGAGGCCCCAGAAGGTGACCTCGGCGGTGTGCACGACGAATCCGCCCGCATCGGACGGGGCGAGGCACGGTGCCTGCCCGACGATGCAGTCGACATCGGCCACGGCACTGCATCGCGTGCACACGATGTGGTGGTGGTTGTCGCCGATGCGGCTCTCGTGGAGCGCCGCAGACCCCGCCGGCTCGATGCGCCGGAGGAGGCCGGCCGCGTTCAGGTCGGCGAGCACGTTGTACACGGTCTGCAGCGGGATGCCCGGGTGGTCGACGCCCACGCGCGCGTGAACCGCGTCGGCGTCGAGATGCCCGTTGCCGGTGACCGCCTCGAGGACCGCGAGTCGTGGCGCCGTCACGCGCAACCCCGCCGAGCGGAGGTGCCCGGCGGCCGCGTCGCGGATCTCGTCGGTGGTCATGGCTCCAACGTATCGGTTCTTTTGAGTCATTCAAAACAACTGAGGTCGCCTCGGGTGACGAGGGCTCAGTACTGCAGCAGCGAGAACGTCTCGTAGCGGTCGTCGAGCGCCGCGCGACCGCCGAGGTCGACGAGCTCGATCGCGACCGAGATGCCCGCGACCTGCCATCCTGCGCGCTCGACGAGTCTGGCGGCGGCTGCGACCGTTCCGCCGGTGGCCAGCACGTCGTCGACGATGAGCACGCGCGTGCCTGGCGGCAGCTCGCCCTCGTGCACCTCGAGCGCTGCGGTGCCGTACTCGAGCGCGTACTCCTCGCGGAGCACCTTGCGCGGCAGCTTGCCCGCCTTGCGGATCGGCAAGAGCCCCGCCCCGCAGAGCGCCGACGCGGCGCCTGCCAGCAGGAACCCGCGCGCCTCGACGCCGGCGAGCACGTCGAAGGTGCCGGCGAAGGGTGCCGTCAGCGCCTCGGAGAGGGCGTGGAACGCGGACGCATCGGCGAAGACGGGCGTGAGGTCGCGGAAGAGCACTCCCGGTTCGGGGAAGTCGGGAATCGTCGCGAGGTTCGATTCGACAAGGTCGCGCACATCCTGCTCGGTCACCGGTCAAGGGTACTCCGTCGGGCTCGCCGGGCTCGGGCGAGCGGATGCCGCGGGCCGACCACGCGACATCCGCTCGCCGTGTTGGTCGGCCGGAGTTCAACCGTTCGTCGGAGGCCTCGCACAGGCCCGCCCTGCGAGCATGGAGGGACCCCCGACCTCTGGAGCACCCGTGTCACCGAAACGCCTGTACCGCACCTTCGCCGTCGCCGAGGCGATCACCTGGACGCTGCTGATCGCGGGCATGATCCTGAAGTACGGGTTCGGCGTCGACATCGCCGTGACCATCGGCGGCGGCATCCACGGGTTCGTGTTCCTCGCCTACGCCGTGATCGCCGTCGTCGTCGGCGTGAACCAGCGCTGGAACGTCGGGCGCATCGCGTTCGCCCTCCTCACCGCGATCGTGCCCTATGCGACGATCCCGTTCGAGCTGTGGCTCGTGCGTCGCGGCCACCTCGAGGGCGACTGGCGCCGCGAGGCCGGCGACCACCCCGCCGACGGCTCGTTGCCGAACCGCGTGCTGCGACTCGTGCTCGCGCGCCCGGCGATCTCGATCGCGGTCGGTGTCGTCGCCGTCGCGGCGGCGTTCACGGTGCTGCTCATGGTCGGCCCGCCGGTGCCGCCGCCCGCGTAGGCCTTCCCACGCCTGCCCGCGGCGGCTACCGGCCGACGCGGTTGACGAGCGCCGTCCAGATGAGCGCGGTCGTCGAGCACACGAGCAGGGCGACGAACACCCACGGCAGCGCCGAGAGGCCGATCACGCCGTAGAGCACGGCGCCGAGCAGCGCTCCGCCGCCGATGCCCGTGTTGAACGCGGTCGTGTAGAAGGATGCCGCGGCGTCGCGGATGCGGGCCGACGCCGTGTGCAGCAGGCGCGTGTTGAGCATCGTCGGGAGGGCGCCGAACGCCGTGCCGAACAGCAGGAAGCTGCCGATGCCCACGACGGGCGTGGTCGGGAACGACGCGAGGCCGGCGACGCCGAGGCCCGTCGCGACGAGGGCGACGACGAGTCCGGCCGTCGGGCGCCGGCCGAGCACCGCCCCGGCGAGCACCAGGCCCACCGCGCCGGCGATGCCGTAGGCGAGCAGCATCGGGCTGATCGCGCTCGACGGGAGCCCCATGACGTCGGTGATGTACGGCGCGATGTACGTGTAGAACGTGTACATGCCGATCATCGTGACGGCGGTGATGGCGCAGACCACGAGCACCGGCATGAACGTGCGATCGCTGCGCAGGCGCAGGGGCGCGGCATCCGCTTCACCGGCGTGGTGGCGCACCGGCGGGAGGAACCGCCAGACGAGCAGCGCGCCGAGCAGCGTCAGCACGCCCATCGCGGCGAAGGCGACGCGCCAGCCGAGGGCCTGGCCGAGCGCCGTGCCGAGCGGAACGCCGAGCACGAACGCGGCTGAACCGCCGGCCACGCTGATCGACACGGCCCTCGCGAGCTGCTCCTTGGGCACGAGGTGCCCGGCGTATGCGCCGACGACCGACCAGAACACGCCGTGCGCGGCACCGCCGAGCACGCGCGTCGCGAGCACCGTCGGGTAGTTCGGGGCGATCGCCGTGAGCACGCAGCTGAGCGCGAGCACGGCGAGGGTGATGACGATGAGACGGCGGCGCGGCAGGCGCTTGGTCAGCGCCGCGAGCGGAACCGTCAGCACGACGACGGTGCCCGCGAACACGGTCACGAGCAGGCCGACGAGGGGCTCGCCGACGCCGAGCTCGCGGCTCATGTCGGGCAGCAGGCCCGTGGGGAGCATCTCGATCGTGACCGAGAGGAAGACGGCGGCGGCGAGCACGATGAGCCCGAGCCAGGGGAACGGCGGCGCAGGATGCACCGTGGGAATCGAAGAGGTCATGTGAAGTGCCTGGACGAACGTCGCTCGTGGGGCGCGGGCGGGGCTCCGCGAATGCGCGAACGGCCACGAGGACTGCGCGCCGATGTGCGCGCCCAGGGCCGCCGGGATCCGACGACCGCGACCAGTCTACCGAGCGGATGCCGCGAGCGGGCCGGGGGACGATTCGGCCCCGCCCCGTGGAAGGTAGACTCGCTGGGTCAGGCATCCGCCCGCGGCATCCGCTCGCCGCCGCTGCGCCGCTGCACCCCACGTGCCGCCACACCACTGGAGCTCGCCACTCGTGACCATCGAAACCACCGCCACGACCGCTGCCGAATCGTCGAAGCCGGCGCCGGTGCTCGACACCGTCGAGGTCGCCGCCACCACGCCCGAGAAGGAGCAGCCGTACGCCGCGCTGGGCCTGAAGCCCGACGAGTACGAGCGCATCCGAAACATCCTCGGCCGCCGCCCGACGAGCGCCGAACTCGCGATGTACTCCGTCATGTGGAGCGAGCACTGCTCCTACAAGTCGTCGAAGATCTACCTGCGCCAGTTCGGCAAGAAGGTCACGCCGGCCATGAAGCAGCACCTGATGGTGGGCATGGGCGAGAACGCCGGCGTGCTCGACATCGGCGAGGGCTGGGCCGTCACCTTCAAGATCGAGTCGCACAACCACCCGAGCTACATCGAGCCGTTCCAGGGCGCCGCGACCGGCGTCGGCGGCATCGTGCGCGACATCATCTCGATGGGCGCGCGCCCCGTGGCCGTCATGGACGCGCTCCGCTTCGGCGACATCAACCACCCCGACACCGCGCGCGTCGTGCACGGCGTGGTCTCGGGCATCAGCTTCTACGGCAACTGCCTCGGCCTGCCGAACATCGGCGGCGAGACCTGGTTCGACTCGGTCTACCAGGCCAACCCGCTCGTGAACGCCCTCGCCGTCGGCGTGCTGCGCCACGAGGACCTGCACCTGGCCAACGCCAAGGGCGCGGGCAACAAGGTCGTGCTGTTCGGCGCCCGCACGGGTGGCGACGGCATCGGCGGCGCCTCGATCCTCGCGTCCGACACGTTCGCAGAAGGCGGCCCGACCAAGCGCCCCGCGGTGCAGGTCGGCGACCCGTTCGCCGAGAAGGTGCTCATCGAGTGCTGCCTCGAGCTGTTCCAGGGCGACCTCGTCGAGGGCATCCAAGACCTGGGCGCTGCCGGCATCTCGTGCGCGACCTCCGAGCTCGCGTCGAACGGCGACGGCGGCATGGCCATCGTGCTCGACGACGTGCTGCTGCGCGACCCCACGCTCACGCCTGAGGAGATCCTCATGAGCGAGAGCCAGGAGCGCATGATGGCGATCGTCAAGCCCGAGAAGCTCGAGGGCTTCCTCGAGGTCGTCAAGAAGTGGGATGTCGAGACCAGCGTGCTCGGCGAGGTCACCGACACCGGCCGCCTCAGCATCATGTGGCACGGCCAGGAGATCGTGAACGTCGACCCGCGCACCGTCGCCGTCGACGGCCCGGTCTACGAGCGCCCGGTCGCCTACCCCACCTGGATCGACGCGCTGCAGGCCGACACGGCCGCGAAGCTCGAGCGACCGGCGACGGCCGACGAGATCCGCGAGCAGTTCCTGAAGCTCGTCGGCTCGGCGAACCAGGCCGACGCGGCGTGGGTCACGAACCAGTACGACTCCTACGTGCTCGGCAACACCGCGCTCGGCGCGCCCGACGACGCGGGCATGATCCGCGTCGACGAGGAATCCGGCCTCGGCGTCTCGGTCGCCACCGACGCCAACGGCCGCTACTCCTACCTCGACCCGCGCCAGGGCGCGAAGCTCGCCCTCGCCGAGGCGTTCCGCAACGTCGCCGTCACGGGCGCGAAGCCCATGGGCGTCAGCGACTGCCTGAACTTCGGCTCCCCCGAGAACCCCGAGGTCATGTGGCAGTTCTCCGAGACCGTCGAGGGCCTCAGCGACGGATGCCTCGAGCTCGGCATTCCCGTCACCGGCGGCAACGTCAGCTTCTACAACCAGACCGGCGACGTGCCGATCCACCCGACGCCGGTCATCGCCGTGCTCGGCGTGATCGACGACGTCGCGCGCCGCATCCCCAGCGGATGGCAGGACGACGGCCACAACATCTACCTCCTCGGCGACACCGCGCTCGAGCTCGACGGCTCCGCGTGGGCCGGCACCGTGCACGGGCACCTCGGCGGTCGCCCGCCGGCCGTGTCGCTCGAGGGCGAGAAGGTCCTCGCCGAGCTGCTCGCCGCGGCGGCGCTCGAGGGCCTCATCGACTCGGCGCACGACCTCAGCGACGGCGGCCTCGCGATCGCCCTCTCCGAGGCCGTCACGCGCTTCGGCGTCGGCGCCCGCGTGTTCCTCGGCGAGGTCACGGGCGACGCCGGCATCGACGTCGCGACCGCGCTCTTCTCGGAGTCGGCCGGTCGCGTCATCGTCTCGGTCCCCCGCGAAGACGACGTGAAGTTCCGCGGGCTCTGCGACGGCCGCGGCTACCCGGTGCGCCGCATCGGCGTGACGGATGCCGCGTCGGGCTCGCTCGAGGTGCAGGACGCCTTCACCGTGTCGATCGACGAGCTGCGCGGCGTCAACCGCGCGCCGCTCGCCGACGCGTTCGGCCCGGTCGTCGGGTACTGACGCGACCGCGCGCATGCGCCCTCGAGAGGACGGGTTCCGGCTGTCGCCGAACGGCGGCACGGCCGAAACCCGTCCTCTCGGCGTCTCCGAGGGCACGACGACGCCGGATGGGACGCCGCAGTCCTACCCCGCGGAGTACGGCGTCGCGCACGGCAGCTTCGGCCTCGTGCCTGCCGCCTACGTGTTCCTCGTCGACGGCGAGAGCGCACGGCCCGACCGCGTGCTGCTGCAGCGCCGCGCGAACACCTCGTACTACGACGGCTGGTGGGCCGCGTCGGCGGCGGGCCACGTCGATCCGGGCGAGCCAGTGCACGCCACGGCCGTGCGCGAGACGCGCGAGGAGATCGGCGTCGGCCTCGACCCCGACGACCTCGAGCCGCTGACCGCGATGCACCGCAGTGCGCCGAACGGCAAGCCCGTCGACCAGCGCCTCGACGTGTTCTTCGCCTGCCGCCGATGGATCGGCGAGCCCGCGCTGCAGGAGGGCACGGCGAGCGACCTCGCCTGGTTCGAGCTCGACGCCCTGCCCGAGCAGGTCGTGCACCACGAGCGGTTCGTGCTCGAGCACTGGCGCGGCGGAACCCTGTCACCCGTGTCCTCATTCGGGTTCGCGACGCATGGCGGTGCCTCCGCGCCCGATGCAGCAGCCGAGCCCGGCCCTGCGAGCGCGCCCGACCCGGCCCTCCCGCTCCAGGTCGCCTACGGCACGGCGTCGGCACGCGACATCCGCGAGCTCATCGAGTTCTGGGCCGGCGCCGGAGAGAACGACTCGCGGCCGACCGACACGCCCGAGGCCCTCCAGCGGCTGCTGGCGCGCGACGCCGACTCGCTCATCGTCGCCCGCCTCGACGGCCGGGTGGTGGGCACGGTCATCGCCGGCTACGACGGCTGGCGAGCCCACCTGTACCGACTCGCCGTCGCGCCGGAGCAGCGAAGACGCGGCATCGGCCGCGAGCTCATGCGGCGAGCCGAGGCCAGGCTGGCCGCGTTCGGCGTCCCGCGCTTCGACGCGATGGTGCTCGCACACAACGAACTCGGCCGCAGTCTCTGGACGTCGCTCGGCTACTCCGAGCAGCACGACTGGCGGCGGTGGGTCCGAACCGCCCCACGGAAGCAGGGAACATGAACGAGCTCGGCCTGGTCACCGGCATCGGCACCGGGCTGTTCGCGCTCGCGCTCGTCATCGGCATGACGGTGCGAGCGGTCCGCGCCGAACGCGGCCAGCGCATGCGCGCGGCGTTCAGCCCGCTCATGAGCTCGTTCGAGGTGCACCAGGAGCTGCACACCGGCCAGAAGGGCCTGCAGGACTCGGTCATCGAGTCGATCCAGGTCTCCGAGGTGCGCCCGTCACGCACCGACGAGGATCCCGAGCGCGACTGACGCGGACCCCGTTCGCGAGTGGGCGATTTCGGCGACCTCCGCCGACGGGTGACCGCCGAAATCGCCCACTCGCGGGGTTCGCGGGAACTTCAGGCGCGCTCGGGAGGGTGCGCGAGCAGCTCGACGCGCTCGGCGAGGTACCGCGCGAGCGGGGCGAGGGCGTCGGGCGAGGTCGGGTTCCAGCGCACGAGCACCTCGCCGTCGCGCACGATGAGCGGACCCGACGCGCCGTCGCGAGCGAGGGCATCGAAGTCGATCGGGCTCGCGTCGAAGGCGACGGTCTCGCCCTCGGGGATGCCGCCCTTCACCGCGGCCGCGCGGAGCGCGCGCTGGTCGGCGACCGACTCCGCCGTGATGCTCTTGCGCGCCGCGCGTTCGGCCCGCACGACCCGCCCGGTGTCCCAGGCGCCGCCCGCGTCGTCGAGCAGCAGCACGCCGAGCCGCCAGACCCGACCGGTCGGCGTCATGCGCGCGACCCGGGGGATGCCGAGCACGCGTCGCTCGGGCACGAGCACGGCGAGCGTCTCCTGGCGCGCACCGGCAGCGCCGAGTGCGGCGACCGCGTCGGCCACGATCCGGCGCGCCGCCGCGACGGCGGCAACCGCGCCGGCCGATGCCGGAGGTTCGGGCTCGCGCCCCGCGGCATCCGTCATCGCGACCTGCCCACCAGTTCGTGCAGCGCGAGACCGTAGGCCTCAGCGACATCGGGATGCTCGAACCGCACCCGTTCGCCGCCGAGCTCGATCTCGACCTCGAACGCGTCGTCGAGCCGGGTGAGCGACCGGAAGGTGGCCCGCAGCATCTCGCGCAACTGGTCTTCGCGCGGCAGCCAGACCGCGTCGACGAGCGCGACCGAGTCGAGCGCCCACTCGGTGGTGCCGTTGAACGCGAGCACCGTGCCGGTCGGATGCCGGCGCGCCTCGATCGTCATCTCGCTCACCGTGAAGACGTCGGCCTCGACCTCGGCTTCGACGTCGCTCGGCAGGTCGAGTTGGAAGCGATCGCCCGACTCCGGATGCCACACGAGTCCCGCTTCGCGGAGGGCGAGCGCGAGCTCCCTGCTGATCATCTCCCCATCGTGCCCCGAACCGGGCGCCACGTCACGCAGCCGAGCGTCATCGCGCGTCGCCGCGTGCCGCCGTGGTGGACGCTTCCGCCGGGGCCGGGGTTCGGGGCATCCCCCAATGCTCCCTCGAACCCGCCCCGGCGGAAGCGGCTCAGGGGGCGGCCCGTCGCCCGGGGGCGACGCCCACCCGGATGTGCCGGCCCGACGCGGCCTCCTCGAGCGCGTGGTCGAGCCGGGCGAGCGCGTGCGTCGAGCTCACGAGCTCGTCGAGCGGCAGGGTGCGCCACGCTCGCTCGAGGAACGCGACCGCCCGCTCGAGATGTACGGCGTCGTAGTTGTGCACGCCCGTGATCGTCGCGAGACGGCGAACGAGCGACTCGGGATCGATGCAGAGCTCGGTGCCGCTCGTCACGGTGCCGACGAGCACGACCACGCCGCCGATGCCGACCTTCGCGACGGCGGTGCGCACGCCCGCCGCGACTCCGGATGCCTCGATCGCGACGAGCACCTCGCGCGAGTCGGGCCCGCTCGCGGCGGCGAGCACGGCCTCGAGCCGCTCGTCGCCGTCGGCCCGGGCGCGCGGGTCGGCGCTCAGGGCTCCGAGCCGGCGCGCGAACGCCCGCCGCGCGGCATCCGGTTCGGAGACGATCACGGTCGCGCCGGCGTCGAGGGCGAGCGCCGCGCAGGTGAGGCCGATCATGCCGCCGCCGGTGATGAGCACGATGGCGCCGTCGAGGTCCACGCGATCGGATGCCGCGGCGAGCGCCGCGACCGCCGTCGCCGTCGCGCACGAGGCGGGCGCCGCGACGACCGCCGGCACGTCTTCGGCCACGCGAACGATCGCCGTGCCTGCGCGGAGCTGCACGTGCGTGGCGAATCCGCCGGAGAGCTCCCACCCGCGGTGCACGCGCTCGTGGCCGTACTTGGCGAGCGTTCGGCACTTCTGCGTGAGCCCGCGACGGCAGCGGTCGCAGGTGCCGCAGCTGACGGTGACCGACCAGACGACGCGGTCGCCGAGCTCGAGCGGCGACCCGTCACTGCGCACGGCGCCGGCGCCGAGGGCGACGACCCGGCCGACCTGTTCGTGGCCGAGCACGAGCGGCGACCTGACCGGACGATGCCCGAGCACCGTGTGCACGTCGGACCCGCAGATCGTCGTGAGCTCGACCTCGACGAGGGCCTCGCCGTCGCCGAGGTGCACGCCGGGCACGGCGAGCGCCTCCTGCGCACGACCGGGCTCGTTCCAGACCATGGCGACTGGCGAGGGCTTGACGATGACGTCGTGCTCGGTCAGGCGGTCGACGGTGTGCATCGCTGCTGCCCCTCACTCTCGTGCCGATGCGCCCGGGGCGAGCGCGTGCTGTCGTAGGGGTTCTCACCGTATGCAGCCGCCGCCAACGGCGTCGGTCGGCATGGTTACCGGCAGGTGAATGAGCCGCGGCCGCTCGGGTTCGGCGCCGGTTCGGGCCCGGCGGCGGGGTCGGCCTGCTCGGCGTCGGATGCGCCGGCGCGGTTCAGCGGCGGATGCGCCCCGGCCCGAGCGCGGCGCCGAGCCCGACGACGATGACCCCGACCACGAGGAGGCCGTAGCGCGCCGTGAGCACGCCGAACAGCATCAGCACCGCGCCGAGCACGACGACGACGCGCGAGATCGTGCGGCGAACGGACGGACGGCCGAAGACCCGAGCGAACAGCCCGCGCGGCTCCGGCCCAGCGGCCGACCCCGGCTCGCGCCGTGTCGCCGGTTCGCGCCGCCGCTCGACGTCGCTCATGCGCCGACCCCGATCATGCGCCGACGGTGAATTCGCGGCCCGTGGTCTCTTCGGCGAAGGTCCAGAACCTCGCGCCGATCTTCGGATCGGTCGAGACGCGCGTCGGCTTCTGCAGCCGGGGCTCGCCGCGCGTGAGGGTGCGCGGGCCCCAGAACTGCCCGCCCGTGACATCCGGTGCCGTGAGGGCGTGCAGGGGCACCTCGGCGCCACGGTGCTTGCCCTGCGCCCACGCCGACTGCAGCGCGTCGGCGAACCGGTCGCCGCGGGTCGGCTCGTTCACGCCGGGAACGGTGGGCGTGCGGCCGCGCACCGAGTAGCCGGGGTGCACGACGATGCTCGACACGGCCACTCCGGCTGCGCGCAGACGGCGGTCGAGCTCGAACCCGAGCACCTGCGTCGCGATCTTCGACTGGGCGTACGCCCGCCAGGAGTCGTAACCGTGCTCGAGCTGCAGGTCGCTCATGCGGAACGTCGAGAGCCGGGTCGACAGCGACCCGAGCAGCACCACTCGTGCGCCGAGCGTGAGATGCGGCACCAACCGAGCGAGCAGCGTGAAGTGCCCGAGCACGTTGGTCGCGAGCACGAGCTCGTCGCCGTCGATCGAGACCTCGCGGGTGCGGGGCGTGTGCACCATGCCCGCGTTCGCGACGATGCCGTCGAACGGCTCCACCTGAAGGAGCGCGTCGGTGCCGCGCAGCACCGAGCCCTGCGACGAGGTGTCGATGACGATCGCCTCGACGGATGCCGCGGGCCTGGCCTCGCGGATCGCCGACCGCGCGGCATCGAGCCGCTCTGCGCTGCGCCCGGCGAGCACCACGTGGGCGCCCGCGGCCGCGAGTCGTGCCGCGGTGAAGAACCCGACCCCGGCGTTCGCCCCGGTGACGAGATAGCGGCGCCCCGCCTGCGGCGGCAGCGCAAGCGGGTACCAGGTCATTCGGTTCGCGCCCCGCCCGCGATCTCCTCGTGGTGCTGGATCACCTCGGCGACGACGAAGTTGAACCACTTCTCGGCGAAGGCGGGGTCGAGGTGCGCGTCGACGGCGAGGTCGCGCAGCCGGGCGATCTGACGCTGCTCACGGCTCGGGTCGCTCGGCGGGAGTCCGTGCTCGGCCTTCAGCCGCCCGACCTTCTGCGTGAACTTGAACCGCTCGGCCAGCAGGTGGATGAGGGCCGCGTCGATGTTGTCGATGCTCGAGCGGATGCCGAGGAGCTCGGTCATCGCGGCATCACGTTCGTCGGGTCGGCCTTCAGTCATGCTTCGACCCTACCCGGCAGCCACCCGATGCAGAACGGGCTTCGTGGCCGCCAGCCCGAGCCAGACGATGCCGATGCCGGCGGCCAGCACGACCGCGATCACGGCGAGCGACAGCGGCGCGACGATGAGCGTGATGCCCGTGAGCGGCAGCATCACGATCGCCGCGATCACGGCCGATCCGACCGCGGTGACGCGCAGCGGCGACATGACGGCTCGACGCCGTGCGGCCTCCATGGTGGCGACCGGCATGCCGAGCATCTCGAGGCTTCGGTACAGGTCGGCACGGTCGAGGATCGCCGCCGCCTGGCCGACGCCCACCGAGCACGCGACCATCAGAAACGAGCCGACGACGGTGATCAGGATGCCGGTGCGCACGTCGGTGAGCAGCATCGCCGATTCGGGATCGGCGTTGCCCCCGTCGGCGGCGGCCGCACCGAGCAGGCCGACGCCGACCCCCGCGAAGACGGCCATGAAGCTCGTCATCGCGACGCCGCCGACCTGCCGCCAGGCCGCCTTCGGCGACTCGAGCACCGAACGCGCGGCGAGGAGCCGCGCGGGGGTCTTCGCCCGCCGCGCCTGACCGCTCGCGAGCAGGCGGATCACCCACGGGCCGATGAGGTTCAGCACCGCGAGCGTGCCGCCGAAGGCGACCGCGAGCATCGTGATGAGCACGAGCGCGACCTGCGCGACCCCGATCACGCTCATGAGCCCGTAGGCGAGCGCGATGACGCCGATGCCGACGACCACGCGCACCCAGTGCAGTCGCGGAGCCTCCTGCCGGGTGCGCACGCCGAGCGGCGAGATGACCACCTGGCGGAGTCCGACCACGGCGCTCACCGCGGCGAGCGCGGCCACCGCGAGCGGGGTCGCGACGAGCACCCACCACGGCAGCAGCACGCCGGCAGCGCCGAGCGGCTCGCCGCGGAACGGGATGAGCCCGATCAGCGGCACCGCCGCGAGGTACGCGAGCGCCCCGAGCACCGCCCCGGCCAGGGCGAACGCCGCCGCCTCGACGACCGCCAGCGTGCGCACGACGCCCGGCGTCGCGCCCAGCAGCCGCAGTGTCGCCAACCGGTCGTCGCGTCGCCTCGCCGACAGCCGTGCGGCCGCCCCGCCGAGCGAGACGAGCGGCACCACGAGCAGCACGAGCGCGATGACCGCGAGCAATTGGTAGACCATCGACGTGTCGTCGGTCCACGTGAAGAACGTCTGCGCGCCGCCCGCGACCGTGAGCAGCAGCGCGGTGACCACGGCGAACGCGACCACGGGGAGCACGGATGCCGCGGCGCCCGCGGATCCCGGCCGTGCGAGCAGCCACGCGACCCTGGCGATCATGCGCTCACCCCCGGCACGCGCTCGCCCACGATGCGGCCGTCGCGCATCTCGACGACGCGGGAGCACTGCGCCGCGACATCCGGATCATGCGTGACGACCACGAGCGTGCGCCCCTGGCCGGTCGTCGAATGCAGCAGCGCGCCCATCACGTCGGCGCTCGTCTGCGAGTCGAGGGCTCCGGTCGGCTCGTCGGCGAAGACCACGGTCGCGCCCGTCACCTGCGCACGGGCGATCGCCACACGCTGCGCCTGCCCGCCCGAGAGCTGGCCGATGCGGCGCTCCTCGAGCCCGGCGAGGCCGAGGGAGGCCAGCCATCCGCGCGCGTGCTGCTCGGCGGTCGCGCGCGGCATCCCGTTCAGCATGAGTGCGAGGGCGACGTTCTCGACCGCGGTGAGCTCCGGGATGAGGAGCCCCTGCTGGAAGACGAACCCGAACGCCTCCCGGCGCAGCCGCGAACGCTCGCCCTCGCCGAGTTCGGTGACCGCCACCAGGCCGATGCCGGAACGGAAGCCGACCGTTCCGGAGTCGGGGCGGGTGATGCCCGCCAGGCAGTGCAGCAGGGTCGTCTTGCCCGACCCCGACGCACCCATGATGGCGAGCGACTCACCGGTGCGCACCTGGAGGTCCACACCCGCCAGCGCCTGCGCGGTGCCGAAGGACTTGCTGAGGCCTGCTGCCTCGATCACATACGAACTCATGCCTCCAGCCTCGCCGGGCGGGGGGCGTCGCACGTCGGGCTGCAGGCGTATTCGGCGGCCCGCGGCGTCCGCCTGCAGATGTACACGAGACGATGCGGCGCGGCATCCGATGGTCGACGGATGCCGCGCCGCGGCGTCGGAGGAACGGGCCCCCGGTCAGCCCACGGGCGTCCAGAGCGAGCGTGCGGTGATCCAGCTCGGGTCGCCGACGCCCTGGTGCGTCTGCACGGCCTCGTAGACCGCGCCGCCGTGGCTCACGCGGTCGCCCTTCGTGTACGCGCCGCTGGGGTTCCACGCGGGGGCGGTGCCCCCCGACCCGGCGACGGTCGTGACCTGGAACACCGTGCTGAACGCCGACACGTTGCCCGCGGCATCCACCGCGGCGACGCGGTACCGGTAGGCCGTCGCCGCAGTCAGGCCCGAATCGACGAGGCTCGTGCCCGCGCCCTGCCCGACCTGCGCGAACGCGCCCGTCGGCGTCGCACGCTCCACGCGGTAGGCGGCCACCCCGCGGTCATCGGTCGACGCCGTCCACATGAGGTCGACGCTCGTGGCCGTGGTCGCCATGCTGTGCACGCCCGTCGGTGCGGTCGGCGCCTGCGTGTCGGGCTGCGAGCCGCTGCCCGTGGTCACGCTGAACACCGCGCTGTACGCCGAGACGTTGCCCGCCGCGTCGACGGCGGCGACCCGGTAGCGGTACGCCGTCGAGGCCGAGAGACCCGTGTCGAGGTGACTCGCGCCCGTCGCCTGCGCGACCTGGGCGAACGCGCCGGTCGCGGTCGCACGCTCGACGCGGTACCCGCTGACGCCGCGATCGTCGGTCGACGCGGTCCAGGCGAGTCCGACGCTCGACGAGCCGGTCGCCGTGCTGCGCACCGACGTCGGCGCGGTCGGCGCCTGCGTGTCGGCGGACCCGGGCGAACCCGAGATGTTCACGTCGACCACGTTGTAGAACGCGTTCGTCGTGTCCCACACCTCCCAGACCGCGAGGATCACGTGGTAGCCCGAGTGGTCGCTCGGGATCGTGATCGTGTGCACCGGGTACGTGTTCGCCGCCGAGTGGTCGTGGGCGACGACCTGCAGCAGCTCGAACGACGAGCGCTTCAGCGGCTCGTTCGGGTTCCAGCCGTTCTTCGTGATGTAGTACCGCCACTGGTCGGTGTTGTGCGGCGCGGTGTACGTCCACCCGAACCGGTGCGGGCCCGGCGTGATCTCGTTCTTCGCCCACCTCGTCGCGGTCTGCGCGTCGAGCTCCGAGAACTGGGCGATGCCGGCCGAGGCGATCCTGCCGTCGGCCGGCCCCGTCTCGGGGAACCCGCCGGGCGCCTCGAGGCTCTGCGGCTCGTAGGCCACCGCGCCCAGTCCGGTGTTGCCCGGCATCACCTGCCGGGCGGTCAGCTCCGAACCCGAGCCGCCGATCCATCCGTGCGCGAACGCCGGCGCGGCGACGCCGAGCATCGCCAGGGCGGTCGCCGTGGCGAGCACGACGAGCGCCTTCGGCCTCCGTCGTCGAGAAGTGGTGGTGTGCATCGCTCATCCTCTCCGCGGCGCACGGCGCCGCCTCTGCGCGGCTGAGCACGGTCGCCCTGCCCGGCACCCCCGGACGCTACGCGGGGCGTTCGGCCGCGGCATCCGCAATTCCACCTACGCACCGCCCGCGACGCAGGTGCCGTCGACGACGATCGCCGGCACGCCCCCGTCTCCGCACACGAGTGCGGCGCGGCATCCGACCCCCACCGGATGCCGCGCCGCGGCCTCTGCTCGCCCCTCGCGGGCCCCCGATCAGCGGGGCGTTGCCCGCCGGATCACGAGGTAGCCGCCGATCGCGCAGACCACCGCGAGCCCGAGCACGATGGTGAAGCCGCCGATGAGGCCGATGGAGGCGAACCACTCGAACAGGGCCATCCAGCTGTTGCTGAACGTCATCGTCGCGATGAAGGCGAGGAACACGGCGATCGCGCCGAAGGCGACGAACAGCATGCCCCGCATGCGCCATCGCATGTACACCGTCGTCACGCTCGCGCCGATGAACAGCACCAGCAGCTGCATCGCCAGCGTCGTGTAGAAGTCGGTGAGCCACCCCTGCTGCCCGTACCAGAGCGAGTCGAACATGGCGATGCCGATGCCCCAGCCGTCGGTCGCCTTCTCGATCTGCACGAGGGTCGCGATGGCGACGGCGTTCAGGAACGAGACGATGGCGAACATGGCGCTCGTGCCGAGCCAGAAGTCGCGCCGGGTGGTGCCGAAGCCGAGCGCGAACGAGAAGGTCATGCCGATCGCCTGCACGCCGACGACGACGAGGTACCACTGCGGCGAGAGCACGGCCCAGCTGTAGCGCATGCCCTCGGCCATGTCCTCAGCGGGCCCGCCCGCACCCGTGATGATGAGGCCGACGATCATCATGATCGCCCAGGCGGAGCCGAGGATGATCCACGGGATGCCGAAGAACACGGATGGATTGACGCAGTGCAGGCGCACGATGCGCCAGATCTCGTGGGCCCTCGACCGGGCTTCGGTGCGCACGATCGACTGATCGATGACGGCGCTCATGCTGCGACCTCCTCGTCGGTGGAATCGGCACGCAGGTCGGTGCCGGTCAGGTGGATGATGAGCTGCTGGAGCGAGACCGGCGCGAGCTCGAGTCCGAGCTCGGCGGCGCGCACGCGGTCGGCCTGGTCGAGCCGGCCGTCGATGGTGGCCGACGCCAGCCCCCCGAGGCCCTCGCGGCCGATGACCGGCCGGTCGGCGATGAACGACTCGACCACGGACCGCGGACCGGCGACGGTCGTCGCCGACCCCCGCAACTCGTCGGCGTCGCGGTCGAACAGGATGCGACCCTGGTCGATGAGGATCACATGCTCGAGCAGGTTCGCGACCTCGTCGATCAGGTGGGTCGAGAGCACGATCGTGCGCGGGTGCTCGGTGTAGTCCTCGAGGAGCCGGTCGTAGAAGATGTGCCGCGCGACCGCGTCGAGACCGAGGTACGGCTCGTCGAAGAAGGTCATCGGTGCCCGGCTCGCGAGTCCGACGATGACGCCGACGGCGCTCAGCTGTCCGCGCGAGAGCTTCTTGATGGGGCGGTTCAGCGGCAGGCGGAAGTCCTTGATGAGCTGCTCGGCGAACTCGGCATCCCAGTTCTCGAAGAACCACGGCGCCGCCTTGAACACGTGTACGGCCTTGAAGCTGTCGGGGTAGCGCTGCGACTCGGCGATGAAGCACATGCGGCGCAGCACGTCGGCATGCTCGGCCGGCGCTCGTCCGAAGACGTCGAGCGAGCCGGCATCCGGGAAGAGCTGGCCGGTGAGCAACTGCATGATGGTCGTCTTGCCTGCGCCGTTGCGACCGAGGAGGCCGTAGATGCGGTTCTCCTCGAGCGTGAGGTCGACGGCGTCGACGGCGGTGAACGACCCGTAGCGCTTCGTGAGCCCCTTCGCGCTGACGACGGTGGCGGTCATGATTCGATCCTTTCCGCGCGGATGAGCGCAGCGAGCTGGTCGATGTCGAGCCCGAGCTTCTCGGCTTCGACGATGAGCGGTCTGATGTAGGCGGTGGCGAACTCGTCTCGCCGCCGTTCGACGAGGCGCGCCCTCGCGCCGGTGGTGACGAACATGCCGATGCCCCTTCGTTTCTCGACGATCCCGTCGTCGACGAGTCGGTTGACGCCGCGGAGCGCGGTCGCCGGATTGATGCGGTGGAAGGTCGCGAACTCGTTGATCGACGGGATCTGCGCGCCTTCGGCGAGCGTGCCGTCGATGATGTCGTTCTCGACCTGCTCCGTGATCTGGATGAAGATCGGTCGCGATTCGTCCATGCCGCCTCGCCCTGCTTGGTTCGTTGGTTAGTTACTTCACTGACTAACCAACCATGTGCATGAGGATCTGTCAACCCCTCGCGCACATCCGCGCACCGCGATCCCGGCATCGGGGCTGTCGCCGTGCGCATCGGGGCTGTCGCCGCGCGCGTCTCGGCCCTAGGTTTGAGGGCATCGAGCACTCGACGGCGTCCGGGGGCTGAGAGGGGATCCGCATGGCGGCAGCGGCAGCGACGGTCCTCGTGCTCATCATCGTGTGGAGCGCCTTCTCACGTCCGCTCGATCGGCGCGGCATCACGTCGGCGCTGTTCCTCGCGGCGGCCGGGCTGGCGGTCACGCTCGTCGTGCCCGGCGCGGTCGACATCTCGATGGAGACCATCGTCGCGGAGCGCGTCGCCGAGGTCGCCCTCGTGCTACTCCTGTTCAGCGACGCCACGCGACTGGACCTTCGCGCGCTGCGCCATCAGATGGCCTGGCCCGGCCGGCTCCTGCTGATCGGCCTCCCGCTGACGATGCTCCTCGGCATCGGCGTCGGCGTGCTCGTGTTCCCCGACATGGCCATCGCGTCGGTGGTGCTGCTGGCGACGATGCTCGCCTCGACGGATGCCGCGCTCGGCCAGAAGGTCGTCTCGGACGAGAAGGTCCCCGGCCGGGTCCGCCAGGCCCTCGACGTCGAGAGCGGCCTGAACGACGGCCTGGCCGTGCCGTTCTTCCTCGTCGCGCTGTCGATCGCCAACGCCGAGCTCGAGACGGGCATCACCAGCGCGGTCGTCAGCAGCATGGCCGCGCAGATCGGCTGGGGCCTCGTCGGCGGCGCGACGGCCGGGATCCTCGGCGGGCTGCTGTTCCGGATGGGCGATCGTCGCCAATGGGTCGGGCGGGAGTGGCGCCAGATCCTCCCCCTGGCGGCGGCACTGCTGTCATTCGTGATCGCGGACGGCCTCGGCGGCAGCGGGTTCATCGCGGCGTTCGTCGGCGGTGTCGTGTTCGGGCGTCTCGCCGGCCCGGTCAGGTCGACCGTGAGCATCTTCGCCGAGCAGGCGGGCGAGGTGTTCGCCGCCATCACCTGGATCGGCTTCGGCGCCCTGGCCCTGACGCGCGCGATCCCCCACATCACCTGGCAGGTCCTGCTCTACGCCGCCCTCAGCCTCACGATCGTGCGCATGGTTCCCGTGGCGATCGCCCTCGCGGGACGCGGCGCGCGGTTCCCGACCATCGCGTTCATCGGCTGGTTCGGACCACGCGGACTGGCGTCGCTCGTCTTCGTCCTGCTCGCGGTCGAGGAGGGCGTCCCAGAGGGCGAGGTCGTGCTCTCCACCGTGGTCGTCACCGTGGCGCTCAGCGTGCTGCTGCACGGCCTGAGCTCCGTGCCGCTCGTCGACGCCTACCACCGCTGGTACACGGCGCACACCGCCGGTCACCCGGCCGCGGGCGAGGCCAGGCCCACCACGATGCCCCGGCGCCGGCGTCAGCTCTCCGGCCCGACCTGGCCGGCCCCCGGATCCCGCAAGCCGGAGTGACGGACGCCGAGCGGATGCCTCGGGGCCGACGTCACGCCCGGATGCGCCGCCGCGGCATCCGGAGCCGACCCTGCGCGAGCAGGATGCCGAGCAGCACGAGCAGCGCACCGATCGGCTCATGCCACGAGAAGCGCTCCCCGAGCAGGATGAAGCCGAGCGCGACGCCGACGAGCGGCGTCACGTAGGTGACCGTCGAGGTGGCCGTCGGACCCCAGGCGCGCAGCACGTTGATGTTCCAGATGTAGGCGAGGCCCGTGCCGAGCACGCCGAGCGCGAGCAGCGATCCGACGATCAGCCAGCCGTCGTCGGAGAAGTCGAGGTCGACGGGATGCAGCGCGAGCCACGGCGTGAGCGCGAGCATCACGAGCGCCGAGACGCCGATCGAGAGGAACGCGAACGTCGCGGGCGCGATCGGACGCTGGCTGAGGAACTTGCGCTGGTACCCGAACGTGAAGCCGTAGCAGAGGGTGGCCACGAGGCAGGCGAGCTGCCCGGCGAGCGACCCGGTGAGCGCCGAGTACTGCCATGGGCCGATCACCACGATGACGCCGAGGATGCCGACGGCGACGCCCGCCCACTTGCCGAGCCCGAGCTTCTCGACCCGGAACACGAGCGTGGCCATGAGGGCCGTCATGATCGGCGTCGTCGCGTTGTAGATCGACGCGAGGCTCGACGAGACGTACTGCTCGGCCCATGCGAAGCACAGGTACGGGATCACGCACGTCGTGAGCGACACCACGAGGAAGTGCACCCAGACGATGCCCTCGCGGGGCAGCAGCGGCCCCGGCGTGCCGTCGGGGGCGGTGACCCTCGGGCGCATGACGAGCACGATCACGCCGAGCGCGAGCCCGCCGAGCACCGTGCGCGACCACGCGACCTGCCCGAACGAGACGCCCTCGAGCGCGACCTTCATGAAGAGGAAGCTCGATCCCCACACGAGGCCCATCGCGATGAACTGCAGCAGCGTCGACACGCTCCGACCCTGACGAGGGGCGGATGCCGCGGGGCCGGCGGGTGCGGTGACGGGGGCGGCCGCTGGGCGGGCTGCGGGGGTGGGGCTCGAACTCACCTTGCGAGGCTACGCCCGTGCGCGATGCGCTCCGAGCCGTCGGCGGCTCGATGTCCGGAATCCGCCGAAGGTCGGCAGTCGCGCGCGAGCTCTGGCGCCGCGCCCACGGAGCTTGGTACGTTCACGGTGCCCCCGAACCCTCATTCCAACCCGAATCAGGATGCATCGGAGACGAAGATGACCTCGAACCGCTCGGCAACGACGACGGCGTTCCGGAGAGCCGACCAGCTGTATCGCGCCGCGGGGGTGAACGGGGCGAACTTCTGGTTCCTCGGCAACGCGCTGCATGCCGGACTGCGCGCCCTCATCGCGACCGGCGGTCGCGACGCGACGAGCCTGCTGCCGTACGGGCTCGAGGCCTTCCGGGCCGTCGCCGGAACCGACGCCGGCGGCATCTGGCGCGACGACTACGGCTGGTGGGGCGGCGCCTTCTGCACCGCGATCCGGAACCGGGCCGCGCTCGGGTACGGCGACCCGGCGCACGATGCGCTCTTCGACGCCCTGCTCGCCGAGTCCGTGCGGTGCTGGAAGAAGCTCGAGGGCAACTGGAGCGACACGGCGTACTCCGCCGAGATCGACCACGCCGCCCACGATGCCGACGTGGTGGGCGGCGCGTTCAACGTGGCGCCTGACGGCTCGGACTCACCCCAGCTCGCCGGGCGGAACTCCGTCACCAACGCGGGCTTCTGGCTCCTCTCGCTCGAGCTCGAGGCCATCACGAAGGATCGATCGTTCGGATCGCGGGCTCTGGCGCTCTCGTCGTGGGTCGGCGCCTGGGAGGCCAGAGGGCGGGCGGGGCAGCCCGGGTTGCGCGACGACCGTGGCCTGGTCTTCGAGCGGCCGACCGGCAATGCGGTCTTCCCGGCGTGGGCCTGGTCGGGCGATCAGGGGGCCGTGGCGATCGACAGCCTTCGACAGCTCGAGAAGCAGATGGGGCCGCCGTACACGGACTCCCTCGCGGCGCATCTCGTCATCGCGGCGCGCGACGGCCTGAGCGTCGAGGGCATCCTCACCGAGGATCTCGCCTTCCGCAGCGAGTTCGACCAGTTCACGGTCGACTACTCCACCGGCAAGGGCATCTGCCTGCGGTACCTCTCGGATGTCTGCGCCACCCTCGGCCCGGAATGGACGGCTCGCGAGTTCGGCACGTTCATCACCGCGAACGCCTCCTCCGTGTGGGCTCGGCGCGATCCGGCGACGGGAGACCTGCCGTTCGCATGGGGTGCGGTGCAGCCGCGCGAGCCGATCACGGGCCACGAGGACATCCAGCCGCTCGTCTTCCACGTGTCGGCCCTGGACGCGCTCAGCGCCGCGTCCCGCTTCTGGCCGGATGCCCCGATCGACGGAGCGTGAGCGGCGAACCGACCGGCTGAGCGGTTCCCCGGCGACCTTCGACTGCAAACGCTTTCACACGAGGCCGTCGGGAGCCATAGGCTGGCCCGCATGACCGCTCCCATCGTGATCTCCGGCGCCGCATCGTGGAACCGCATCGTGCTGCTCGATCGCCTGCCGGAGCCGGTGCCGCACATGCAGTTCGCGCTCGGCGACCATGAGACGGTCGGCGGCACGTCCGCGGGCAAGGCGCTCGGACTCGTCGGGCTCGGGCACGCGGTGCGCCTGCACACCCTCATCGGCGCGGATGCCGACGGCGAGCGCGTGCGGCGGCTGCTCGCGGCATCCGGCATCGAGGTCGACGACCTGCCCGCCGACGCGACCGAGCGGCACCTCAACCTGATGACCCCCGCCGGCGAGCGCGTGTCGCTCTACCTCTCGACGCCCGCCGACCCGGGCACGCCCGCGTCGCCCGACCTCGTTCGGGCGATGACGGATGCCGCGGCGATCGTGCTCGACCTCTCGGAGCGTTCGCGCGGGCTCATCGCCACGGCCCGCGCGACCGGGCGGCCGATCTGGACCGACATCCACGACTACGACGGCACCGCGGAGTTCCACCGCCCCTTCATCGAGTCCGCGGACTGGATCTTCATGAACGCCGACCGCATCGGCGACGACCCGCTGCCGTTCATGCGCGAGTGCGTGCGGGGCGGGGCATCCGTCGTCGTCTGCACGCTCGGGGCACGGGGCGCGGTGGCCGTCGATGCCACCCTCGCCGAGCACCGCATCGCCGCCGTGCCGGTCGAGGTGATCGACACGAACGGGGCGGGCGACGCGTTCATGTCGGGCGTGCTCGACGCGCACCTGGCGGGGGCCTCGCTCGCGGCCGCCCTCGAGGCGGGCGCCATGCACGCGTCGACCGTGCTCACGACGCGGCACCTGCACCCGTCGCTCGATGCGCTGCTCGGGAACTCGCCGGTCGAGGAGCGCGGCGCACTCGATCGACAGATAGACAGTTGAACTGTGCAGTTTGACTGTCTAACTGCTACGGTGGGCGCATGCCCGACGCCGTCGATCCCGACCTCGACCTCGACCTCGACCTCGAGGCCGTCGCCGACGCCCTGCGCGTGGCGATCTCGCGCCTCGCGCGCAAGGTGCGCACCGAAGGCGGCATGCAGGAGTTCACGCCCAGCCAGACGGCGGTCGTCCGCATGCTCAGCGAGATCGACGGCGGAGCGACGATCGCCGAGCTCGCCAGGCTCGAGAACGTTCGCCCCCAGTCGATGAGCGCGACCGTCGGCGAACTCGCCGACGCCGGCATCGTCGACCGCAGGCCGGACCCCACCGACGGCCGGGCCAGGCTCGTGTTCCTCACCGACTCGGCGCAGTCCGCGATCCGGCGCGCTCGTGCCAACAAGACCGGCTGGTTCGCGAGCGCCATGCGCGACCGCCTCTCCCCCGCCGAGCAGCGCACGCTCGCCGACGCGGCCCGGCTGTTCGATCGCCTGCTCGCCCCCTGACCTCACCCGCCCCCGCCCGGCCCCCGGCCTGCTCGACCCGAACCCCCGCCTGCTCGACCCGAGCCGGCCCGCCACTCGCGAAGGAATCCCCATGACCCTCAGCACCATCGACCCCACCGTCGCCCTCGTCGTCATCGACCTGCAGCACCTCATCGTCGCGCGCTACGCCGAGCACGGCTCCGCGGCAGCCGTCGCGAAGGCCGCCGAGCTCGCCGACGCGTTCCGCGAGCGCGGGCTGCCCGTCGCGCTCGTGCGCGCCGTCGGCCAGGCACCCGGCCGCACGGAGCAGGGGGCTGCACGTGCCGCTGCGGCGGCCGCGGCGGCATCCGCGTCCGGCACCGGCGCCGCCCCAGCCACCGCCCTGCCGCCCGAGGCGATGGACATCGTGCCCGAACTCGAGGGCACCGGCATCCGCATCACGAAGCGCACCTGGGGCGCGTTCCACGAGACCGACCTGCACGAGCAGCTGCAGCGGGCGGGCGTCACGCAGATCGTGCTCGCCGGCATCGCCACCGCGAAGGGCGTCGAGTCGACCGCGCGTGCCGCGCACGAGCACGGCTACCACGTGACGTTCGCGACCGACGCGATGACCGACGACGACCTCGCCGCGCACGGGCACAGCATCGACGTCGTCTTCCCCGGCCTCGGCGAGACCGGCACGACCGCCGAGGTCATCGCCCTGCTGCCGGCGGCACCGACCGAGTAGCGTCTCCGAACCCGCGCCGTTGGCCGGGTGCCGAAGGCGGCCCGGCGGCCGCCCGCCGGCGGCCCGACGGCGAGACGCCCGACGTCGTTGCCGCACGCCGGCCACACGCAGGCCGTGAGTGCCTAGGCTGGATCCCATGAGCACGCACTTCGATGTCATCGTTCTCGGCGCCGGCCCCGGCGGCTACGTCGCCGCCATCCGCGCCGCCCAGCTCGGCCTCAAGGTCGCCGTGGTCGAGGAGAAGTACTGGGGCGGCGTCTGCCTCAACGTCGGCTGCATCCCCTCGAAGGCCCTGCTGCGCAACGCCGAGCTCGCGCACATCTTCCACGACCAGGCGAAGACCTTCGGCATCTCGGGCGACGCGCACTTCGACTTCGGCGTCGCGTTCGACCGCAGCCGCCAGGTCTCCGACAAGCACGTCAAGGGCGTGCACTTCCTCATGAAGAAGAACGGCATCGTCGAGTTCGACGGGCGCGGCACGTTCCGCGACGCGAACACGCTCGACGTCGCGAAGGGCGATGGCACGGTCGAGACCCTGACCTTCGCGAACGCGATCATCGCGACCGGCTCCCGCGTGCGCCTGCTGCCCGGCGTGCAGCTGTCGCAGAACGTCGTCACCTACGAGACGCAGATCCTCACGCGCGACCTGCCGCGCTCGATCGCCATCGTCGGCGCCGGCGCGATCGGCATGGAATTCGCCTACGTGCTGCGCAACTACGGTGTCGAGGTCACGGTCATCGAGTTCCTCGACCGGGCGCTCCCGAATGAAGACGTCGAGGTCTCGAAGGAGATCACCCGCCAGTACCGCAACCTCGGCGTGCCGATCCTCACCTCGACGAAGGTGGAGTCGGTCGTCGACAACGGGGCATCCGTCACCGTCTCGTACACCGCCGCCGACGGCCAGCCGGGCTCGCTCGAGGTCGACCGCGCGCTCATCTCGGTGGGCTTCGCGCCGAACGTCGAGAACTTCGGGCTCGAGAACACGGGCGTGACGCTCACCGAGCGCGGGGCCATCGCGATCGACGAGCGCATGCGCACGAACGTGGCGCACATCTACGCCATCGGCGACGTGACTGCGAAGCTCATGCTGGCGCACGTGGCCGAGGCGCAGGGCGTCGTGGCCGCCGAGACCATCGGCGACGCCGAGACCATGGAACTCGGCGACTACCGCATGATGCCGCGTGCCACGTTCTGCTCGCCGCAGGTCGCGAGCTTCGGCCTCACCGAGCAGCAGGCGCGCGACGAGGGCTACGACGTGGTCGTGTCGAAGTTCCCGTTCAGCGCGAACGGCAAGGCCAACGGCCTCGGCGAGCCCGTGGGGTTCGTCAAGCTCGTCGCCGACGCGAAGTACCTCGAGCTCCTCGGCGGCCACATGGTCGGTCCGGATGTCTCGGAACTGCTGCCCGAGCTCACGCTCGCCCAGAAGTGGGACCTCGGCGCGCACGAGCTCGCCCGCAACGTGCACACGCACCCGACGCTCTCGGAGGCGCTGCAGGAGGCGTTCCACGGCCTCACGGGCCACATGATCAACATGTAGAGGCAGGAGCCTCGGAGAAGGGCGGATCCCATGAACTTCGTGCTCATCGTCATCGGCGCGCTGCTGACCGTGTCGGGCGTGGTCTGGACGCTGCAGGGCGTCGGCATCCTGCCCGGCTCGGCCATGAGCGGCGTGACGCTGTGGGCCATCGTGGGGCCGATCGTCGCGGTCGTCGGCGTCGCGCTGCTCAGCTGGGGCATCGTGCGCAAGCGGCGCGCGCGGCCCTAGCGGCGCGACGACGGGGCGGATGCCGCGACCGACCGGTCGTGACATCCGCCCCGCTTCGTTCATTCGGCGCGGCATGGGCAGGCATTCCCGCCGCGCCGAAGTCCGTTCCGGAGGAGGGCGTTCCCCAGCCCGCCCCCGGAACTCCGGCCGACCGGCGGCCCCCTGCCGCCGGTCGGATCCTCCTAGTGCTGCGTCGCCTTCTCGGCTCCGATTCCGGTCAGCGAGCGCACCTCCATCTCGGACTGCTTCTTCGGGTCCTCGACCGTCTTGTCGAGGAGCGTCACGATCCAGCCGAGCAGGAACGCCAGCGGGATCGAGATGATGCCGGGGTTCGACAGCGGGAAGAAGGCGAAGTTGATATCGGCCGTCTTCAGCATCGACGTCTCGGAGCCCGAGACGACCGGCGAGAAGATGATCAGCACGATCGCCGAGATGAGGCCGCCGTACATGCTCCAGATGGCGCCCTTCGTGGTGAAGCGCTTCCAGAAGAGCGAGTAGACGATCGTCGGCAGGTTCGCGGATGCCGCGATCGCGAAGGCCAGGGCGACGAGGAACGCCACGTTCTGCCCGTTCGCCCCGATGCCGCCGACGATCGCGACGATGCCGATCACGACCACGGTGCGACGTGCGACCTTGACCTCGGCGCCCGGTTCGGTCTTGCCCTTCTTGATGACGCTCGCGTAGATGTCGTGCGCGAACGACGCCGCCGCCGTGATGGTGAGTCCGGCGACGACCGCGAGGATCGTCGCGAACGCGATCGCCGAGATCAGGCCGAGCAGCAGTGGACCGCCGAGTTCGAACGCGAGCAGCGGGGCAGCCGAGTTGGCGGCGCCGGGAGCGGCCGCGATCACCTCTGGGCCGACGAGCGCCGCAGCGCCGTAGCCGAGCACGAGCGTGAACACGTAGAAGATGCCGATGAGCCAGATCGCCCAGACGACCGACTTGCGCGCCTCCTTCGCCGTGGGCACCGTGTAGAAGCGCATGAGCACGTGCGGCAGGGCCGCGGTGCCGAGCACGAGCGCGAGTCCGAGCGAGACGAAGTCGATCTTCGAGACATCCGACACGCCGTACTTCAGGCCCGGATCGAGGATCGCCGGGTTGCCGGCCACCTCGACCGCGTTGTCGAGCAGGCTCGAGAAATTGAAGCCGTACATCGCGAGCACCCAGACCGTCATGACGCCGGCGCCCGCGATGAGCAGGATCGCCTTGATGATCTGCACCCAGGTCGTGCCCTTCATGCCGCCGATGAGCACGTAGAGGATCATCAGTGCGCCGACCACGGTGATCACGAGCGACTGCCCGAGGGTGTCGCCGATGCCGAGCAGCAGGGACACGAGTCCGCCGGCGCCCGCCATCTGCGCGAGCAGGTAGAAGAAGCAGACCACGAGCGTCGTGATCGCCGCGGCGATGCGCACCGGGCGCTGCTTGAGGCGGAACGAGAGCACGTCGGCCATCGTGTAGCGGCCGGTGTTGCGCAGCAGTTCGGCCACGAGCAGGAGCGCCACGAGCCACGCCACGAGGAATCCGATCGAGTACATGAACCCGTCGTAGCCCGTGATCGCGATCGCCCCGACGATGCCGAGGAAGGAGGCCGCCGAGAGGTAGTCGCCCGCGATGGCCGAGCCGTTCTGGCCGCCGGTGAACGAGCGCCCGGCGGCGTAGTAGTCGGCCGCGGTCTTGTTGTTGCGGCTCGCGCGGAACACGATGACCATCGTGATCGCGACGAACGCGCCGAAGATGGCGATGTTCAGCCAGGGTTCGCCGACCTGCGTGGCTGCCGCCTCGGCGACGACCGCGGTGTGCACGGCGCTCATCGGGCCACCGCCTCGGCGCCGGCGCCGGACTCGATGCCGTCGCGGATCTCCGCGGCGATCGGGTCGAGGCGGCGGTTGGCGTAGCTGACGTACCACATGGTCACGGCGAACGTGGTGACGACCTGGGCGAGGCCGAGCACCATGGCGAGGTTGACGCTGCCGAACACGCGGGTCGACATGAAGTCGTGCGCGTAGATCGCGAGCAGCACGTACGCGAAGTACCAGACGAGGCACGCCGCGAGGACGGGGAAGACGAACCGGCGGTGGCGACCGCGCAGCTCCTGGAATCTGGGTGATGCTTGCACCGCGGTGAAATCGACGTCGGGTTGCGTCGTCTCCGCGCTCAGGGCGTCGTTGCCCATGGCGTCTCTCCTTCGAGGGGGTCCGGCACGGGGGAAGGTCCGCGCCCACTGCGCCGGATGCCGGTGGCACACGAGCAGTGGGCCCATGCTGCCGCGCTGCCGGGCGGGCGGGGCGGCTCCGCCGTTCGTCGTCGCCGAACGGCACCGCTGGTGCGACGAACGGTTCGAGCGCGCCGACGAACGACGGGGACGGCTTCGCCCACGCCGACCGGAAGCCGACCGGATGCCGACCGGATGCCGCTGGATCAGGCGGCCGCGGCCCCCGCCCGCACGAGGCGAGCGCGCAGGGCGCTGTGCTCGCCGACCCCCGGCAGCCGTGCTGCGCCGTCGAGCGGATCGGCGGTGCCGATCAGCACCCGGGCGCCGGGCAGCCGCTCGAGGAGGGCCTGCTCGAAGGCGTCGGCGAGGCGCCGGGAGCGGAACACGCCGCCGATCGCGCGCACCTGCGGGGCCTCCGACTCGTGCTCGCCGACCCGACCGAGCCCCGTCACGACGGAGTGCGCCAGCTCGTCGGCGGCCGAGTCGATGATGCGGGCGGCGACCGCGTCGGTCGAGGCGAGCTCGGCAACGGCGAGCGAATAGCGGGCCACGCGCCGTACCCGATCGTCGTCGCCCTGCAGCTCGATGTAGGCGTCCTCGAGCCGGGGGAAGTCGGCGACGACGACCTCGGTGAGCGCCGTCACGGGGCCGCGGCCGTCGTGCGAGCGCATCACCGCGTCGAGCGCGGCCCGGCCGATCCAGTAGCCGCTGCCCGCGTCGCCCATGATGTTGCCCCAGCCGTCGACGCGCGCGACCTCCCGCTCGCCGACCGCGAGCGTGACGACACCGGTGCCCGACGCGACGACCGCGCCCCGCGAATCGCCGAGCGCGCCGAGGTAGGCGGTGATCGAGTCGTGCGCCAGCGAGAGGGAACGGGCACCCAGTCGTGCGGCGGTGCCGAGCAGGGAGTGCGCGTCGGCGGCGCCGTCGGTCAGGCCGGAGACGCCGATGCCGACGAGCTCGACCCGACCGCCCCGAAGCGCCGCGTCATCGAGCACGCGAGTCAGCTGCGGCACGAGCGGCAGGTCGGTCCGGATGCCGGGGGCCTGCCATTCGCGGGCCGTCTCGCCGTCGAGGTGGCGGAGCTTGGTGCCGGTCTGGCCGGCGTCGATGGCGAGCACGCTGCTCATGCGCTGGGTGCGCCCTTCCGTTCGTGGTGCCGTGGGAGGCCGCCCGGGCCGTGCGGCCGCCTTCGCCGGGTCATGTCGCGCCCACGGCTTCGCGTTCGTGGCGGCCCCCGCTGCGCGCGAGGTAGGTCTCGCGCAGGAACTCGCCCGCCGGCTTGCCGAATGGGCAGTAGTCGTCGTTGCGCGCGGCGTCGGACGCGGCGAACAGGCCCGGCGGCCAGTCCCACAGCATGAAGCCGCGCATCCACTCGCGAGCGTCGCACGCGGCGAACATGGCCAGGTAGTACCGCAGCTGCTCGTCGCCCGAGGGCGCGCCGGCGAGGCTCCAGTCGTTCGGCCGCTGCGCCGAACCGACCCTCGACGGGCAGCCGGCCTCCATGAAGAGGAACGGCTTGCCCGATGCCTCGACGACCCGCTCGATGCGGTCGAGTTCGAGCTCCCACCGGTCGATCGGGTAGTAGCCGCTGGAGGTGATGACGTCGACGGCATCCCACCAGGTGAGGCGATCCTCCTGGTACTTGTCGCAGTTGTACGCGACGAGACCCGAGTACACCTCGCGCACGGCGGCGACGAGCTCACGCCAGTCCGCCTCGCGCGAGTCTGCGCGCACCATCTCGCAGCCGATGCAGAGCATCTCGCAGCCCTCGGCCTCGGCGATGCGGGCGGCGTGCACGATGAACTCGCGGTACGCCTCGAACCACTCGCCCCAGCTCGGCTCGCCCGGGACATCCACGTCGAAGAAGCCGATGTGGGCGCGCCAGGTGCCGTCGGCCACGTTCACGACGGGCTTCAGGCAGACGCGCAGGCCGTGGGCCTTCGCCGCGCGGATCGCCCCGACGACCTCGTCGTCGGTGACGGTCGGCGCCTCGCGGAAGGGGATCTCGGTCGACTGGGCGGTGGCCTGCTCGGCCGCGTAGGCGAGCGCCGTCCAGTTCACGCCGTGCTCGACCATCAGGCGCATGGACTCGGCCGCTTCGGGCGCGGCCCAGCTGCCGCGCACCCCGGTCCAGCCCCAGGTCATGCCCGCGACGTACGGCTCGAACACGGCTCGTGCCGTGTGGGCCTCGGATGTCGCGTGGGCTTCGCGGTTCACCGGGCGACCAGCTCGTTCGCCGTGCGCACCACGCGCGCCGAGGTCAGGGCTGCGGGGTCGATCGGATGCGCGTGGCGCACGAGGAAGACCGTCGTCTCACCCGGCATCAGGGTGACGAGGCCGTCTTCGGTCGAGGCGTCTGGGTCGGCCTTGTCGACGAGGAGCGAGAGGTCGCGAACGAGGGTCGTGGCCGTGACCCGCACCAGCGTGCCGCCGTCGACGGCCTCGGTGTCGAACGAGAGCCCGGCCTCGGGCAGTCGCGAGTCGCGCGGCTCGGCGAAGAACCAGAACCCGCGTTCGTCCGCCTCGCCCGCGGTCGCGCCGGCCGCCGTGAGCGCGGTGGCCACGATGAACTCGGCCGCGGCATCTCCCGGTGCGACGAGTTCCGCGTCGATCGGCGCCGTCACGGTACCCCCGGCCGGGACCTCGAAGGGCACGCTCCGGGTGGCGATCTCGGCGCCGTCGAACGCGCGGCGCGCGACGACGAGCTCACCGGTCCAGGCGGCGTCGGTGTCGTTGGAGAGCACGACGGCGAGGCCGTCGCCGCGCGGCTGCACGGTGACGATGCGAGGCGCGAAGGCGAGCTTCAGCGCATGCCAGAGCGGCTTCAGCCGCTCGTCGCCGTCGATCGCGGCCCACGAGGTGACCGGCCAGCAGTCGTTCAGCTGCCAGACCACCGCGCCCATGGTGTGCGGCGCCCACGAGCGGAAGTGCTCGAGCGCGACGCGCACCGCGTTCGCCTGGTTGAGCTGCATCGCCCAGTGCCAGGTCTCCATGTCGGCGGGCACGCGGAAGTGCGGCAGCAGGCCGTTCGTGAGCTTGGCGTTGCCCTCGGCCGCCTTCTGGTGCACGATCATGCCGGGCGACTCGGGGCTCAGCGGATCGTCGGAGACCGAGCGCAGGAGCGTCGACCAGGCCGGTGGGCCCTGCCAGCCGAACTCCGCGACGAAGCGCGGCCGGTGGTCGCGATACGTGAGGTAGTCCTGCCGGTTCCACTGCTCCCAGAGGTGCATGGTGCCGTGCGGCTCGGCGTTGGGGTGCGGCGCAGCACCGTCGGGCTGCACCGGGCTGAACGGGCTGCCTGGGCTGTACGGCACGTGCGGGGCGAGCTCGGCCACGAGGGCCGGGAAGAGCTCGTGGTAGTAGTACGCGCCCCAGGTCTTGCCGTCGAGGGCCCGCTTCCAACCCCAGTCCTCGTGACCCCAGAGGTTCTCGTTGTTGCCGGTCAGCAGCACGAGCGAGGCATGCGAGGAGAGACGGGCGATCTGCTCGCGGGCCTCGGCCTCGATCTCGCCCCGGAGGGGCTCCTCCTCGGGGTACGCGGCGCAGGCGAAGAGGAAGTCCTGCCACGTCAGCAGGCCGAGCTCGTCGCAGAGCTCGTAGAAGTCCTCGGACTCGTAGATGCCGCCGCCCCACACGCGCACGAGGTTCAGGTTCGCCGCGACCGCCTGTCGCAGCCGGCGCTCGTACCTGGCGCGGTCGACCCGCACCGGCAGGGCGTCGTCGGGGATCCAGTTCACGCCCTTCACGAAGATCGGCCGCTCGTTCACGACCAGCGTGAACGGGGTGCCGGCGTCGTCGGGCGCGACCTCCCAGCGCACCGTGCGGAAGCCGACGCGGCGGTGCACCGAGTCGAGCACGGTCGCGTCGCCGGCGTCGCCGGCACCTGCGTCGCCGGCACCCGCGTCGCCGGCACCCGCGTCGCCGGCCAGCAGCGAGACCGACGCCTCGTACAGCGGCTGCGCGCCGTGGCCGACCGGCCACCAGCGCAGGGCCTCCGCCATCTCGACCGCGAGGTGTGCCGAATCGACCCCCGCATCGAGGGCGAGCTCGACCCGGTGCCCCGCGATCTCGGCCGCGAGCGAGAGCGGCGTGCCCGCGGCATCCGCTCGCTCGATCTCGACCGAGACCTCGAGCCGGCCGCCCTCGCCCACCGGCGACGCGACGAAGCGCGCCTCGGCGATGCGCGCGGTCGACCACGATTCGAGTCGTACCGGCCGCCAGATGCCGCTCGTGTACGTCGCGATGCCCCAGTCCCAGCCGAAGTTGCTGGCCGACTTGCGGATCGCCTCGTAGGGCAGCGGGTACGGGCGCGGGCGGGCCCCGAGCTCGAGGCTCTGCGCGTTGGCGTACCGGATCGGCGAGCGGAACGCGACCTCGAGCGTGTTCGCGCCCTCGACGAGCGTCTCGCGCACGTCGACCCGGAACGAGCGGTGCTGGTTGGCGGACTCGAGCACGACGTGGCCGTTCAGCCGAACGGTCGCGACGGTGTCGAGGCCGTCGAACACGAGGTCGTGCCGCTCGTGCGCATCGGGCGCCCACTCGAAGCTCGTCTCGTAGGTCCAGTCGACGAGGCCGATCCAGGCGAGGAGCGCCTCGTTGTCGTCGAGGTACGGGTCGGGGATCAACCCGGCGGCGAGCAGGTCGGTGTGCACGCACCCCGGCACGGTCGCCGTCACGGCGCCGGCCGCGACGAGCCCGTCGGGTGCCGGGCCCGCCGCGGCGCGAAGCGTCCACCCTGCATGCAGGGCGCGGGTGACGGGTGCGGGGATGATTCGGGTGGGGATGACGGTCACTTCACGGCTCCGGAGGTGAGGCCCTTGTAGATCCAACGCTGCAGCAGCAGGAAGGCGATCAGGGTGGGGATGATGACGATGAGCGTGCCTGCGGAGATGATCTCCCATTCCGAACCGAACGGCCCCTTGAAGCGGAACAGGGAGGTCGAGATCAGGTCCTCGCTCGGCAGGTAGAGGAACGGCGAGTAGAACTCGTTGTAGATGGCGATGCCCTTGATGATCACGACCGTGGCGATCGCGGGCTTCAGCAGTGGCAGCACGATACGCCAGTAGATCGTCCAGCGGCTGGCGCCGTCGATCATCGCGGCCTCGTCGAGCGAGATGGGGATCGACGCCATGAACTGGATGAACAGGTAGATCGCGATGATGTCGGTGCCCATGAAGAGCAGGATCAGCGCAGCCTTCGTGTCGTAGAGGCCGAGGCCGTTGATCACCTGGAAGGTGGCGACCTGGCTGGTCACGCTCGGGATCAGCGTCGCGATGAGGAACAGCGCCATGACGAGCCGCTTGCCGCGGAACTCGAACCGGTCGAGCGCGTACGCGGCCATCGTGCCGATGAGGATGGTGCCGACGAGTGAGACGGCGAGCACGATCAGCGTGTTCACGAACCCCGCCAGCATGTCGCCGCTCGTGAAGGCCGTGACGAAGTTGTCGAAGTTCAGCCAGTTCTGCGGCGGCTCGAGCGCGCCGGTCGCGCCGTACTCCTGCTTGGTCTTGAGGCTCGCGAAGAGCACCGAGACGAGCGGCAGCAGCGTGCACACCGCCGCGATGATGAGGCTCAGGTACTTCGCGGTCTTGGCCGGGATGGCACGACCGCCGTTCGCGAACAGGTTGCGGCCGGCACGCGAACGGCGCGCTCCCCCAGGGCCGTCCGCGCCGCGCGCACCGCGCGGGTTGATGGCCGGATTCGTCGTGGTGGCGGTCATGTCAGGTCGACCTTCTCGTCGGGGAAGAGCTTGCGCTGGATCCAGGTCACGAGCAGCACGATGATGAGCAGCACGACCGCCATGGCGCTGGCGAGCCCCACCTGGCGGAAGTTGAAGGCCGTCTGGATCGTCTGGATGACGAAGGTCGAGGTGCCGTTCGCGCCGCCGGTCATGATGAAGGGAATCTCGAAGACCGACAGCGATCCTGAGATCGCGAGGATGAACGAGAGGCCGATCACGCGGCGGATGCCCGGGAACACGATCGCCCAGAACTGCTGCCACTTGTTCGCGCCGTCGAGCTCGGCCGCCTCGTAGGTCTCGCTCGGCAGCGACTGGATCGCCCCGAGGAAGAGCACGAAGTTCATGCCCATGTAGCGCCAGACGCTCGTGCCGGCCAGCGACCAGTTGGCGATGTCGGGGTTGCCCAGCCACTGCGGCGGCTCGGTCACGCCGAACCACGAGAGCACGGTGTCGAGCGTGCCGTCGGGCTGGAAGAGGTAGAGGAAGACGAAGCCGATGGCCACGCCGTTCAACAGGTACGGGAAGAACAGGATGCCGCGGAACAGGTTCTGGAACCGGGTGCTGAAGCTCAGCACTGCCGCGAAGTAGAGCGCGAGCCCCATCTGCAGGAACGAGGCCGCGAAGTAGTAGAGGCTGACGCCGAACACCTGGAAGATGCGCGGGTCGGTGAACACCTGCACGTAGTTGTCGATCCCGACGAAGTTCTTCGTCAGGTCGAGCCCGTCCCAGTCGGTGAAGCTGTACCAGACCAGGTTGACCGCGGGCCAGTAGGTCAGGAGCAGCATCAGCCCGACGGCCGCAGCGAGGAACAGGTAGGGGGTCAGCCGCCGCAGCACGCGCTTTCGCGTGGTGACGCCGGAGGGTCGCCTGTCGGGGCGGCCCTCCGGCGCGGTGCGGGCGGCCGGGGCATCCGTCGTTGCGGAGCCCGGTGCCGCGATCGCCATGGTTGCCTTCTTCCTACTGCGCGAGCTTGTCGACCGAGGCGGCCCAGCGCTCGTTGAGCTCGGCGAAGTAGCTGTCCTTGTCGCCGTCGGCGGCGCCGCGGGCGATGTCGACGAGCTTCTGACGGTAGATCGGGCCCCAGAGGTCGATCTGCGAGTCGTTCGAGACGTCGCTCAGCAGGCTCTCCTCGCCGGCCGGGGCGGGGTTGGTCTCCATGAGCTCGACATTCGCCGCGGTGAAGTCGCCGAGGTTGTCGGGCAGGTCCTTCGCGGAGACGGTGGAGATCATGCCCTGGGTCTCGGTGAAGCCCGAGTCCTCGATGAGCCAGGTGATCCAGGCCCATGCGGCGGCCTTCGACTTCGAGTACTTGCTGATGCCCAGGTTGTAGTCGCCGCCGATGATCGCGTGCTGCGTGCCGTCGAGGTTGGAGGGGAACGCCATGTACCCGATGTCGTCGGCCGAGGCGCCGTTGTCTTCGGCCGCGGCCTGCATCTGGGAGATCGCCCACGAACCGAGCGTCATCGCACCGATCTTGCCGGTGCCGATGTCGACCTTCGACTGCTCCCAGTTGGTGGTGAGCGGGTCGGCCTCGGTGAGCCCCGCGTGCACGGCGTCGAACAGGAGCGAATCGATGGCGTGGATGTCGCTGCCCTCGGTCCAGGGGGCGTCGTCCTTCGCCATGTGGATGCTGGCGTCGGGGTCGTTCGTGATCGAGCCGAGGTTCGAGAAGGACTGCGAGAGCGGCCAGCCGTCCTTGTAGTTCGTGTAGAGCGGGATCGCTTCGGTGTTGTCCTTGACCTTCTGCAGGTCGGCGATGAACGCGTCTTCGCTCGTCGCGGGCTCGGTGATGCCGGCCTCCTCGAAGACCTTCTTGTTGTAGAGCACGCCCTGGGCGTTGCCGCCGATGGCGAGTCCGTACTGGGTGCCGTCGTAGGTGTGGGTGGTGAGGAAGCGGTACGTGTCCTGGAAGTCGCTCGTCTTGCCGAGCGGCTCGAGGAACTGCTCGAACTGGCTCTGCTGCATCGTCGGGATGCCGATGACGTCACCGTAGTTCTTGGTCGAGAGGCGGGTCTTCATCTCGCCCTCGTAGTCGGTGATGCCCTCGAACGTGACCTTCACGTCGGGGTAGAGCTTGTTGAACTCGGCGGCGTACTCGTCGAACGTGCCGTCTTCGACGAGGTCGGTGCGCCAGGTGACGACCTTGAGGTCGCCCTTCACCTCTCCGTCGATCGTGTTGTCGGGATCGGATGCTGCGCCGGCTGAACAGCCGGTCAGCGCGATCGCGGCCGCTGCGAGCACCGCGAGCCCCGCCACTGCCTTCTTTGCCATGTGTCGACTCCTTGTCAGGTTCACCCTTGAACTTGGGGCGCCGCCCGACTGTGCTCCGGGTCGGCTGCGGCAAGAATAGGCATCGCGCAGCGCTCGCCGCAACTAAATGTCAGCGCTGTCGTACACTAATGATCCCTTCCTAGTGCGCTGCAGAATAGATCTGATCAGGGTTTTTCTTCTGTCAAGTGCGCTAAAGGAAATTGCTAATGTCGTGTAAATGTCCTTCGATAGACAGAACGTCATCCCGTTGTTAGGCTCGCCCTGCGATTGACCGATTCGGAGGGGGCGAAGTGGCGGTGCAACCGAGGGCGACGCTCGACGACGTCGCCCGCCTCGCGGGGGTGAGCTCGAAGACCGTCTCGCGTGTGTACGCCGATCGCGACGTCGTCGCGCCCGAGACCGTCGACCGGGTGCTGACGGCCGCGAAGCGACTGCGATTCAGGCCGAACACGCTCGCCCGCAGGCTGCGCCGCGGCGGCGGCACGAACACCATCGGGTTCGTCATGGGCGACCTCGGAAACCCCTTCTATTACAAGGTCGCCGGGGGCATCGAGGAGGAGCTGCGGCGCAGCGGGTACTCCCTCGTCGTCGCCACGACCGATGACACCCCCGACGGCGAGGAGCGGGTCGCCGACGCCCTGCTCGCCCAGCGCATCGACGCGCTGCTGCTCATTCCGGCGGCCGACGACCAGTCCTATCTCGAGGGCGAGCGGCAGCTCGGCACCCCGGTCATCGCGATCGACCGGCCGGCACGCAACCTCATCGCCGACTCGATCGTGCTCGAGAACCACCGCGGCACGTTCGAGGCCGTCTCGCGGCTGCTCGAACTCGGCCACCGTCGCATCGCCTACGCGTGCAATCCGGCCGAGGTCTACTCCCAGGCCGAACGGGTCCGCGGGTACCGCGACGCGATGGCCGCCTACGGGGTGCACGACACCGCAAACCTCGAGCGCCTGACCGACGACCGCGCGATCCGGGCCGAGACGATCATCGGCGAGCTCCTCGACGCGCCCGAAGCGCCCACGGCGATCGTCACCGGCAACAACCGCATGACCATCGGCGCGCTCCGCGCACTGCGGGCCCGCCCGGGCACGACGGCCCCCGCGTTGATCGGCTTCGACGACTTCGACACCGCCGACGTGCTCGGCGTGACCGTGATCTCGTACGACCCCGTCGAACTCGGCCGGCAGGCCGCCCGTCTCGCGCTCGAACGCATCGGCGACCCCGGCGGGTTCACCCGTCAGATCGACCTGCCGACCTGGATCGTCGCGCGCGGCACCGGCGAACGACCCCCGAGCGAGCTGCGGCGTTGACCGCCGCGCCCGATCGAACCCCGACCGAACCGACCGAACCCCAGATGGGAGCCAGCCGCATGACCGAGCCCCTCGTGCACCTCG
Source organism: Agromyces sp. Leaf222 (assembly GCF_001421565.1). Classification (NCBI taxonomy): domain Bacteria; kingdom Bacillati; phylum Actinomycetota; class Actinomycetes; order Micrococcales; family Microbacteriaceae; genus Agromyces; species Agromyces sp. Leaf222. Next base: position 91,594 of record NZ_LMKQ01000003.1, read on the forward strand.
AGGCCCAGGGGGTCGCCGTCGTGATCGACCCAGCCGGCGGCGCGCTCCCGAGCGTGCTCCACTGGGGCGCCCCGCTCGGCGCCGACCGCGGAGACGACGACGCACTCCGCTCCGCGCTCAGCAGGCAGGCGCCGCCCGGCACCCTCGACGCCGCGTGGCAGGTCACCCTCTCACCGCAGGAGGGCGACGGCTGGAGCGGCCGACCCGGCCTGCAGCTCCGCCGCGGCGGCGTGCTCCTCCGCCCGCGCTGGCGGGTGACGACCTCGCCGTCGACGGCCGACCGTTTCGAGTGCACGGCGGTCGACGAGGCATCCGGCCTGCGACTGACCTTCGTCGTCGCGATCGAGGCCGGCGGTATCGTCCGTCTCGAGCAGCGGTTGCGCCACGCCGGCTCCCCCGACGCACTGCCGGTCGAGGTCGACTGGCTCGAGGGCATCCTGCCGGTGCCGACGACGGCCGACCACCAGCTGAGCTTCGACGGCCGCTGGACCCGCGAGAAGCGCCCGGTCGTCACCGGCCTGCCCGCGGGCGCGACGGTGCGGCAGACGCGCCGCGGGCGCCCCGGGCACGACTCGCCCGCGCTGCTCGCCCTTTCGGAGGGCGCACCGCGCTGGAGCTCCGGAAGGGTGTGGGCCGCGCACGTCGCCTGGTCGTCCGACGTGACGTACCGGGTCGACCGCATCACCGACTCGGTCACGCAGTTCGGCGGCGGCGAGCTGCTGCAGCCGGGCGAGCTCGTGCTCGCGCCGGGAGACGAGCTCGTCGCGCCGCCCGTGCTGTTCGCGTGCTCCGACTCCGGGCTCGACGGCATCGCCTCGGCGTTCCACACGATGCTGCGGGCCCGCCCGAGACATCCGGAGTCCGCGCGACCGTTCGTGCTCAACACGTGGGAGGCGGTCTACTTCGACCACGACCCCGCGAAGGTGACGGCCCTCGCCGAGCGCGCCGCCGCCATCGGCGTCGAGCGCTTCGTGCTCGACGACGGATGGTTCCAGGGCCGTCGCGATGACACCACGAGCCTCGGCGACTGGGTCGTCGACCGCACCGTGTGGCCCGACGGCCTCGGCCCGCTCGCGGCGCGGGTGCACGAGCTGGGCATGCAGTTCGGGCTGTGGTTCGAGCCCGAGATGGTGAGTCTCGACTCCGACCTCGCCCGGGCGCACCCCGACTGGCTGCTGCACGACCCGCGGCACCTCGAGCACGACCCCTCACTGTCGTGGCGCACCCAGTACGTGCTCGACCTCGCGAACGACGACGCCTACGCACACGTGCTCGGCCAGATCGACGCGCTCGTCGGCGAGCTCGGCATCGACTTCATCAAGTGGGATCACAACCGCGACCTCGTCGAGAGCGTGCACGACGGCCGGCCCGGCGTGCACTCCCAGACCCTCGCCGTGTACCGCATGTTCGACGAGCTCGAGGCCGCTCACCCGGGTCTCGAGATCGAGTCGTGCTCCTCCGGCGGCGCTCGCACCGACCTCGGCATGCTCGAGCACGCCGATCGGGTCTGGGCGAGCGACTCGAACGATCCGGTCGAACGCCAGGACATCCAGCGCTGGACCGGGCTGCTGCTGCCGCCGGAACTCGTCGGCGCGCACGTCGGCCCGTGGGAGTCGCACAGCTCGGGCCGGGTGACGCCGCTCTCGTACCGCATGGCCACCAGCCTCATGGGTTCGGCCGGTCTCGAGTGGAACGTGCTCGGCTGCGACGACGACGAGACGGCCGCGATCACGCGCTTCGCCGCCCTCTACCGGGAGCTGCGCCCGATCGTCCATCGCGGCCGGGTGGTGCACCCCGACCTCCGCGACCCCGCGTGGCGGGTGACGGGGTTCGTGACCGAGACGCGCGATGCGGCCGTCTACGTCGTCGCGACGATCGCGAGCCTCGAGGACGCACGCGCGGAGCGCCTGCGCATCCCCGGACTCGACCCGGCGCGCCGGTTCCGGCTGCGGGTGCGTCGCGAGATCGGCGACGCCGCGTACGGCTGGATCGCACCCGAGTGGTTCACCGACGGCGAGATCGAGCTCCCGGGTTCCGTGCTCGAATCGGTCGGGCTCCAGTTGCCGACGCTCTGGCCGGTACAGGCGTTCGTGTTGCACCTCGAGGCCCTCTGAACTGGGGGCGGCAGGCGCCGCTACCCTCACCGGGCCCGGAGTAGGGTGCACCTGTGGGGAACAAGCCGACCGCACGTCAGACCGTGACGATCGCCCAGATCGCCGAGCGCGCCGGGGTCTCTCCCGGCGCGGTGTCGTTCGCCCTCAACGGGCGCAAGGGGGTCTCGGAGCGCACCCGCGCCCACATCCTGCTCGTCGCCGACGAGCTCGGGTGGGCCCCTGGCAGCGCGGCCAAGGCCCTCGCCGAGGCGAAGTCGAACATCTTCGGCCTCGTGCTCGCGCGCGACCCCAAGAACCTCGGCGTCGAGTCGTTCTACATGCAGTTCCTCGCGGGCATGGAGACCGAGCTGTCGCCGCGCGGCTACGGGGTGCTCCTGCAGGTCGTGCCCGACGCCCCGAGCGAGCTGATGACGCTGCGACGCTGGCGCACCACCCGCCGCGTCGACGGGGTGCTGCTCGTCGACCTGCGCGCCGACGACCCGCGCGCGGCGTACCTCGCCGGACACCCAGAGCTTCCGACGGTCGCCGTCGCCGACCCGGCGTTCGTCAGCGACCTGACGACCGTCTGGACCGATGACGCCACCGCGATGCGCGAGGCGGTGCGCTACCTGGCCTCGCTCGGGCACCGACGCATCGCCAGGGTCGCCGGCCTCGCCGAGCTCGCCCACACGCAGATCCGCGATGCGGCGTTCGTCGCCGAGATCGCCGAGCTCGGCCTCGAGGGCGAGGTGCTGCGCACCGACTACTCGCCAGAGCAGGGGGCCGCGGCAACCGGGGCGGCACTGGCCTCCGAGCGCCCGCCGACGGCCTTCGTCTACGACAACGACATCATGGCCGTCGCGGCCCTCGGCGTGCTGGCGCGCGCCGGGCTCCGCTCCCCCGACGACGTCTCGATCATCGCGTGGGACGACTCCCTGCTCTGCCGGCACTCGGTGCCGAGCCTCACGGCGCTCAGCCACGATGTCGTCGCCTTCGGGGCGCACGCGGCCAGGCGGCTGTTCGAGGTGGCGGCGGGCGCCTCGCCGCAGGCGCACCTCGACTCGACCCCGCGGCTCGCGGTGCGAGAATCCACGGGGCCCGCGCGCGGAATCTGAGCGGCACCGGCAGGTGTTCGGCGATCCATCGCTCGCGATCGCGTGTCGACTACGCTTTCGTAGCATGCCCGAGTCGATGCTGCTCGCCGCGAGCGCCGGTGTCGTCGCCGGCGCCCTGGCGGTCGGCGTCGTGCTGCTGCTGCGCCGGCTGGTGCTCGCGCAGCGTGAGCTCGGCACCGATGCCGAGCAGGCCACGTACCAGACGCTGCACCTCGCGAGCCGCGCCGCGAAGCACGTGCGCGGGGGCTTCGACGGGGCGGATGCCGCGCGCGCCGGCCGCTCGCTCCGCACCATGCTCGGCTGCGAGAGCCTCGCCCTCGTCGACCCCGGCGGACTCGTCACGGTCGAGGGCGACGACGAGGTGCGCGCGATCGCGGGCGAACTCGCGATCGCGGCGCAGTCGACCGGCAAGCCGCATGTGCAGCGGCGCATCACGATGGGCACGAAGGAGACGGATGCCGTGGCCGCGCCGATCCTCGTCGGCGACCGCTCAGCCGGGGCGATCGTGGCCTTCGCCTCGCCGGTGCGGGCCGGCCTCGTGCGCGCGACGGGCGAGGTGGCGAGCTGGGTGGCGTCGCAGGTCGAGCTCGGAGAGCTCGACGCCTCGCGGGCGGCCCTCGCCGAGGCCGAGGTGCGCGCCCTCCGCGCCCAGATCAGCCCGCACTTCATCTACAACGCCCTGAACGCGATCGCGTCGTTCATCAACACCGACCCGGCCAAGGCCCGCGAGCTGGTGCTCGAGTTCGCCGACTTCACGCGGTACTCGTTCCGCCGGCACGGCGACTTCACGACCGTCGCCGAGGAGCTGCGCTCGATCGACAGCTACCTCGAGCTCGAGCGGGCGCGCTTCGGCGATCGCCTGCGGGTGACCCTGCAGGTGGCGCCGGAGGTGCTGTCGACGGTCGTGCCGTTCCTGTCGATCCAGCCGCTCGTCGAGAACGCGGTGCGGCACGGGCTCGAGTCGAAGGAGGGCGGCGGTCGCATCACGATCACCGCGGCCGACTCCGGCGCCTTCGCCGAGATCAGCGTCGAGGACGACGGCGTCGGCATCGACCCCGCCGTGCTCGAGGAGGTGCTCGCGGGCGGTTCGCCCGGTGAGCACGTCGGCCTTCGCAACGTCGACGCCCGCCTGCGCCAGGTGTACGGCGAGGAGCACGGGCTGGTCGTCGAGACGAACGTCGGCGCCGGCACGCTCGTGCGCATGCGGGTGCCGAAGTCGCAGCCGGGTCCGAACCCCAACGCCCCGGTCGCCGCCCAGGACGGGAGCCGCACCCGATGATCTCCGTGCTCATCGCCGACGACGAACAGCCCGCGATCGACGAGCTGGCGTTCCTGCTCTCGCAGGACCCGCGCATCGGCACGGTGCACCAGGCCTCGTCGGGGTCGGAGGCGATCCGGCTGCTCACCCGCGAGCCGGTCGACGCCGCGTTCCTCGACATCCACATGCCGGGCCTGAACGGTTTCGATCTCGCCCGCGCCCTGCAGCGCTTCGAGCACCGGCCGGCGCTCGTGTTCGTGACGGCCGACGAAGAGGGGGCGCTCGAGGCGTTCGACCTCGCCGCGGTCGACTACCTGCTGAAGCCCGTGCGCACCGAACGGCTGCAGCGCTCGATCGGGCGCATCGTCGAGGTGCTGAAGGCGGGCCAGGCGACGCCCACCGGCGGCATCCCGACCGTGACGGCGCCCGAGATGATCGCCGTGACGCTCGGCGGCACGACCCGCATGATCCGCCGCGACGAGGTGCGCTACGTGCAGGCGCAGGGCGACTACGCGCGCCTGCACACCGACGAGGCCAGCTACCTCGTGCGCGTGCCGATGGCCGACCTCGAACGGCAGTGGGCGGATGCCGGCTTCCTGCGGGTGCACCGCTCGTACCTCGTCTCGCTCGCGCACCTCACGCGCATCCGCCTCGGCACCGACCACCCGAGCGTCACGATCGCCGGGGCGGAGCTGCCCGTGAGCCGGCGCCTGCTGCCCGCCGTGCGGGAGCGGCTCGAGTCCGCGACCCTGCGTCCACGGCCATGAGCGAGCCCACCGAGTCGGCGCCCGCCGCCGGTCGAGTAGGCCCGAAGGGCCGTATCGAGACCAGCGGAGCCGGGGAGGACGGTCTCGATACGCCTCCTTCGTCGGCTACTCGACCGACTCCGCCCGCCCGGGTGCGGGTGACGGCTCCGAGAAGCGGCTCGGCCGCGGCATCCGCTCGCCCTTCGACGCCCGGTGGCGCCGCGGCGGGCAGCGAGCCCGAGAGCGTCTACGTGCGGTCGCTGATCCGCTCGCAGCTGCGCCTCGGCATCACCTACGCCGCTGGGTTCGCGCTCGCGACGGCCCTGTTCGTGCTCGCGATCGTGCTCTCGCCGGTGCTCGACGAGACGTTCGTGTTCGGCGTTCCGCTGTCGTGGCTGCTGCTCGCGGTCGGCGTGTACCCGCTCGCGATCACCGTCGCCGTGCTCTACGCGCGCGCCGCGGCCCGCAACGAGGCCAGGTACCGGGCGCTCACGGAGGCCGAGTGAACGCCGCCATCAGCTACGCGGCGATCGCGGCCGTGGCGCTCGCGTCGGCGCTCATCGGGTTCTACGGCCTGCGCGTCTCGCGCACGACGAGCGACTTCTACGTCGCCTCGCGCACGGTGCGGCCGTGGTGGAACGCGTCGGCCATCGGCGGCGAGTACCTCTCGGCCGCGAGCTTCCTCGGCATCGCCGGCCTCATCCTCACCACGGGCGCCGGCGGCATCTGGTTCCCGATCGGCTACACGGCCGGATACCTCATGCTGCTGCTGTTCGTCGCTGCACCGCTGCGCCGCTCGGGTGCGTACACGATCCCCGACTTCACCGAGGCCCGGCTCGAGTCGCGCACCGCACGACTCGTGACGAGCACGCTCGTCATCGTCATCGGGTGGTTCTACATCGTGCCGCAACTGCAGGGCGCGGCCCTCGCGGTGCGCATCACGACCGGGCTGCCGTCGTGGGCGGGCTCGCTCGCCGTCGCGGTGATCGTCGCCGTCGTCGTCGCGGCGGGCGGCATGCGCTCGATCACCTTCGTGCAGGCGTTCCAGTTCTGGTTGAAGCTCACCGCCATCGCCGTGCCCGTGATCGCGATGCTCATCATCGTCGGCGGTGTCGAACCCGCGCTCGAGGCCGCGGCGGCGTTCCCCCCGACGGCCGGACCCGGCGACCTCGACCCGTACCGCACGATCTCGCTCATGGTCGCGCTGCTCCTCGGAACCCTCGGCCTGCCGCACGTCCTCGTGCGCTTCTACACGAACCCCGACGGCGAGGCGGCCCGCCGCACCACCGTGATCGTGCTCGTGCTGCTCTCGGTGTTCTACCTCTTCCCCACGATCCTCGGGCTGCTCGGCCGGGCGTTCGCTCCCGACCTCGTCGCCTCGGGCGACGCCGACGCGCTCGTGCTCGTGCTGCCCGACCGGCTCGTGCCCGGATGGGCCGGCGACCTGCTCACCGCACTCGTCATCGCCGGCGCGTTCGCCGCCTTCCTCTCGACCTCGTCGGGGCTCGTCGTCTCGCTCGCCGGCGTCATCAGCCAGGACCTGCTCGGCGGCAGCGTGCGCGGATTCCGCATCGCCGCCGTCGCCTCGTCGTTCGTCCCGCTCGTCGTGGCCCTCGCCACCGAATCCACCGGGCTCGCCGGCAGCGTCGGACTCGTGTTCGCCTTCACCGCCTCGACGCTGTGTCCCATGCTGCTGCTCGGCATCTGGTGGCGCGGGCTCACGCCGCGCGGCGCCGTGTCGGGCATGCTCACCGGCGCCGTGCTCTCGGGGGCGGCGATCCTCGGCGGCGGGGCGATCGCGGCGGCGGCGCCCGGCATCCGCCCCTTCCTCGAGCAGCCCGCCGCGTGGACCGTGCCCGCCGCGCTGCTCGTCACCGTGGTCGTGTCGCGCCTCGACCGGCGGCGGCGACCCCGGGGAACGGATGCGTTCCTCGCCCGGCTTCACACGCCCGAGCGGGTGCGCTGAGCTGCTCGACCGGCGCATCGGCGCGGGGCGCGTAGGATACTCCGGTGCTCGCCGCCGTCGCCATCTCCGTCCTCGTCGGCGCCTTCGCACAGCGCATCACCGGCATGGGGTTCGCGCTCGTCGCCTCGCCGGCCCTGGTGATCCTGCTCGGCCCCTTCGACGGGGTCATCGTCGTGAACCTCTGTGCCATCGTGTCGTCGCTCATCATCCTGCCGAGGGTGTGGCGGTACGTGGAGTGGCGACGGTTCGCGATGCTCGCGCTCCCGGCCCTCGCCGGCACGGTCGTCGGCGCGCTCATCGCCGCGCACGTTCCCGGCGCTCCCCTGCAGGTCGTCATCGGCGCGCTCGTCATCATCGCGCTCACGATCACCCTGCTCGTCACGCGCGCCGAGCACGTCGTGAGCGGATGGCCGCCCGCACTCGTCGCGGGCGCGGCATCCGGGGTCATGAACGCCGCCGCCGGCGTCGGCGGACCGGCGCTCAGCGTCTACGCCGTCGCCACCAGGTGGCCGCAGCCGCGCTTCGCCGCGACCGCCCAGCCCTACTTCGTGGCCATCGGCACGGCCTCGCTCGTGCTGAAGCTCGCGCAGACCGGCTGGGCGATCCCCGAGCTGGCACCGGGCTCGTGGCCGATCGTGATCGGCGCCGTGCTCGCCGGACTGGTGCTGGGCGAGGTGCTGCACCGGCGGATCCCCCACCACGCCGCACGCATCGCCGTGATCGCCATCGCCTACGTCGGCGGAGCCGCAGCGCTCATCGACGGCGCGATCGAGATCTGGTTCTCGGCGTAGGCCTTCAGGCGGATGCCGCGGCGAGCCGGACCGGCTCGTCGCCCCGGGCGGCGAGACGCGCCTCGAGCCCAGCGCGCACCGACGGCCACTCGTCGACCACGATCGAGTAGACCGCGGAGTCGCGCCAGCTGCCGTCGGCGCGGAGCTTGTGCCGACGGGCGATGCCCTCGAACGACGCGCCCAGGCGCAGGATCGCCGCCCGCGACCGCTCGTTGCGGCTGTCGGCCTGCAGCTTCACCCGGCCGAAGCCGTGCTCGAAGGCCATGCCGAGCAGCAGGAGCTTCGCCTCGACGTTCACGCCCGTCGCCCACACGCGGGGGTCGTACGCCGTCCAGCCGATGTGCCCCGACTCGTTGACCAGGTCGAGGTCGCCGAACTTCGTCGCCCCGACCACGCGCGCGTCGTGCTCGCCGCCGCGCAGCCGCACGGTCCACGGCAGGGCCAGCGGGCCGCCCGCGTAGTAGCCGAGCGCGAACCGCTCGAACTCCGCGTCGTCAGCGGGGAGGCCGTCGGGGCCGCCGCCGTATCCGCCGGCGAAGACCTCCGGATGCCGGAGGGCCCCAGCGAGCTCCGGCACGTCGGCGGGCACGAACGGGGACAGGCTGATGAACCGGCCGATGAGCGGCTCGGCGGGCGGGAGCAGGGCGGTCACCGCACGAGTCTCGCACACGGGCGGGCCGCTCTCCGCACGGGCGCCGGCCGCCCTTCCGCAGGCGTCGGCCCCGGACATAGGCTGGATCCGATCGGCGACGACGCCGTGGAGATGGGGGATCGGAATGGCCGGAATCGACGACCTCGCCAAGCAGGCCGGGGACTTCATCGAGCAGAACAAGGACAAGATCCAAGAGGTCCTGAAGAGCGAGCAGGCCGAGGACATCAGCGACAAGCTGCTCGACGGCATCGGCGAAGCCGTGAAGAAGATCGCGCCCGATGAGCACGACGGCGTGATCGACGACGTCAAGGGCAACATCGACAAGGCGGTCGGCAACGAATAGCGACCCGAGATGAGGATGCCCCGCCCGATCCCGGGCGGGGCATCCTCATGTCCGGCGCGAAGGCCGCGATGCGGCGCTACGCCCGTCGGCGCCGGCGGGCGATCAGCACGAGCGCGACGCCGATCGCGACGAGGATGCCGCCGAAGCCGATCCATGCCGCCACGGCAGCGCCGTCGACACCGGTGACCGGCGGCGCGGGCGCGAACTCGTTGTCGACCGTGATCGTCGCCGCCTCGTCGAGGCCGACCACGACCGGGGTGGCCTCGGTCGCGCTGACCGTGACGGCGATCGCCCCGCCGGCGTCGGTCTCCTCGGCCCAGCACTCCGTGCCGATCGGCAGGTCGCTGAGGGTCACCGTCTCGCCCGCGGTGATCGGCACCGGTTCGGCGTCGAACGGCACGTACGGGTCGTTGCCCTCGCCCTGGTCGAAGGTGCAGGTCACCGCGACGATGAACGTCTTGCCGTCGGCCTGATCCGTCGCCCCGCTCACCGTCTTCACGAGGTCGACCGACCCCTCCTCGAAGGTGTTCGTGGCCGTGAGCTCCAACGTCTGCGGCTCGTCCTCGACATCGATGATCGCGGCGTTGTCGTACGAGTCGTAGTCGATCGTGCTCTCGGTCGCACCCGCGGCATCCGTCTCCTCGCCGAAGCAGTGCGTCTGGTACGGCAGCTTCAGCGGGTCGCCGTCTTCACGGAGCACGGGCACCGTCTCGTCGGCACCGACCTCGACCGGCCCGGAGAAGACCGTGACGATCGTGCCGAAGACGTCGAGCTGGCAGGTCACCTGCACGGTGAACGTCGCGTCCTGCACGTACGCCTCGTCGGCCGCCGAGCCGTCGACCGCCTTGGTGACGTCGATCGTGCCCAACGAGAAGACGTTGAGGAAGCCCGCGGTGACGACGGTCTCGACGCCCTCGTCCTGGTCGGTGATCGTCACGGTGACCGGCGGCGGCGTCGTGTCGGCATCGGCCTTGAACGTCTCGGTCACGACGCACTCCGCACCGACCGGGATGCCGGTGATCGTCTCGCTCGTGAACGGACCATCGGTGCCGTCACCGACCACGACGAGTTCCTGGTCGATGACGGTCTGGTCGTCGTAGGTGCACTCCACCTGGAAGATGAACGGACCGTTCGAGAACTCGGGGACACCCGGTCCGGTGACCGCCTTCAGCACGTTCAGGCCGCCGGTGCGGAACTCGTTCTCGACCGTCACGGCGACGGGCTCGTCGGTCGCGTCGTCGCCGACGATGAACTCCGACGGACTCACGGTGGACTCGGTCGCCTCGCCGTCGTCGAGTTCGGCGACCGTGCAGTCCGCGTCCGTCGGCAGGTTCTCGACCGTCCAGACGTCGCCCGGTGCATCCTTCGTCAGCGTGTGCGTCGCGTCGTAGACGACGTCGGGGTCTGCGCCCTCGAGCGTGCAGACGAGCTCCACCTCGAAGTCGCCGAACGTACCGCCCCAGGCCTCTGCGCCGGTACCGGTCACGGCCTTCGTGATCTCGACCGATCCGACTCCGAAGGCGTTCGTCACCGCGACCGCGGTCACGGTGACGCCCTCGCTGTCGGGCAGGAGCGTGAAGGTGGCCTCCGAGGTCGCGCCCAGGTCGTCGTCGACACCGTCCTGCGTCACCACGATCGAGGTCGTCGCCCCCTCGGAGGCGGCCTCGGTGACGGTGCACTCGCTGCCGGCGGGCAGCGTGTCGTAGGTCTGCTCCTCGCCATCGTTCAGGTCGAACGACTCGTCGAGCACGGTCTCGCCCTCGAACACGCAGGTCGCGGTGAACGAGAAGACCGTGTCGTACTCGATCGGGTCGCCGTTCTCATCGACGGCGCCGCCGTTGTCGACGTCCTTCGTCACGGTGAAGCCCGCGTCGGGGAAGTCGTTCGTCACCGTGATGGTGGCGGGCGGGGCGCCCTCTGGGCCGACCACGATCGGGTCGTCCTCGGTCGCGCTGATCGAGATGTCGTACGCGCCCTGGCCGTCGGGCTCCTCGGCCCAGCACTCGGAGCCGACCGGCACCTCGAAGAGCGTCGTCACCTCGCCGACCTCGAGTTCGACCGGCTCCTGGTCGTAGACCACGATCGGCGGGTTGCCGTCGCCGCGGTCGAGCGTGCAGGTGACGAGGATCTCGAAGGTGCGGCCCTCGGCATGGTCGGGGTTGCCGCTGACCTCCTTCTCGATCGAGACGTTGCTCAGGTCGAACGTGTTCGTCGCCGTCACGGCGAGCGCCTGCGGCTCCTCGTCATCGGATGCCACGACGATGGCGGCATCGTCGAACGAGTCGTAGTCGACCGACGAGTCGGTCGCGCCCGCGTCATCCGTCTCTTCACCCCAGCAGTGCGTGCCGAGCGGAAGCAGCAGGGGCTCGCCGGTCGCCTCGTCGAGCACGGTGACCGTCTCGCCGCCGGTGACCTCGACGTCGCCGTCGAACAGCGGGTCGCCGTCGGCGGTCAGCGCACAGGTCAGGTGCACGGTGTACGTCGCCTCGACGACCTCGGGCAGTTCGGCGCCGGTGCCCTCGAGCACCTTCGTCACCGCGATCGTGCCGGCGCTGAACGGGTTCACGAAGTCCACGTCGACGACCTGGGGAGCGCCCTGGTCGTCCACGTCGGGGATGACGACCGTGACCGGGTCGGGCGTGGCATCCGCCCCGCCGTCGTCGGTCTCGACGACCTCGCACGAGCTGCCGACCGGCAGGCCGGTCACCGTCTCGGAGAGGAGCGGTCCCGCGGTGCCGTCGCCGGTGATGGTGAGCGTGCCCTCACCGACGGTGCCCCCCTGGTACGTGCAGGTGTAGTCGTAGACGAAGTCGACCCCGTCGGTGAACTCGGTACCGGGGCCGGTGATGTTCTTCTGGATCTGGAAGCCGCCGGCGCGGTAGTCGTTCGTGACCGTCACGGCGACGGGGTCGCCCTCCTCGCCGTCGGCGCCGATCGTCACCGGCTGCTCCCGAGCGATGGTGACCTCGGTGGCACCGGCGGTGTCGGGCTCGGTCACGGTGCAGTCGGCACCGGTCGGCAGGTCGCCGACCGTGACCGTCTCGCCTGCGCCGATGGTGACGATGCCGTCGTACACGGTGTCCGGGTCCGCCGAGTCGAGCGTGCAGACGAGCCGCACATCGAACTCGTCGGGGGCCCACGTGTCGGCACCCGATCCGGTGACCGCCTTCGTGATGGCGATGGAGCCGACCGTGAAGGCGTTCGTCACCGCGACGCTCGTCACGACCGTGCCGTCGCTGTCGGGGAGGAGGGTGAAGGATGCCTCGGCCACCGTGCCGAGGTCGGTCTCCGCGCCGTCCTGCGTGAGCACGATCGAGGTCGACGCGCCGCCCTGGTCGGTCTCGGTGACGGTGCAGTCCGTGCCCGCGGGCAGCGTGTCGTAGGACTGGGATTCGCCGTCGCTGAGCTCGAACGTCTCGTCGAGCACGTTCTCGCCCTCGAACTCGCAGGTCGCCGTGAACGTGAACACGGTGTCGTACGTGATCGGCTCGCCGTCCGCGTTCACGGCGCCGCCGGCGTCGACCTCCTTGACGACCGTGAAGCCGGCATCGGGGAAGCTGTTCGTCACGGTGATCGTGACGGGCTCGTCACCGCCGTCGACCACGACCGGGTCATCCGCCGTCGCGCTGATCGAGATGTCGTAGGCACCCTCGCCGTCGGGCTCCTCCGCGTAGCACTCGGAGCCGATGGGGATGTCGCCGAGCGTGTCGGACTCGCCGCCCTGCAGTTCGACGGGCTCCCGGTCGTAGATCACGACCGGCGGGTTGCCGTCGCCGCGGTCGAAGGTGCACGTCACGAGGATCGTGAAGGTGCGGCCCTCGGCATGGTCGGCGTTGCCGTCGATCGCCTTGGTGATCGTCAGGTCGCCGACGTCGAACGTGTTGGTCGCCGTGATCTCGAGCGCCTGCGGGTCGTCGCCGTCGGAGGAAACGACGATCGCGGCGTTGTCGAAGGAGTCGAGGTCGACGCTCGACGAGGTCGCGCCCGCGTCATCGGTCTCCTCGCCCCAGCAGTGCGTGCCGAGCGGCAGCAGCAGCGGCTCGCCGGTCTCGGGATCGGTCACGGTGATCGTCTCTCCGCCGACCACCTCGATGTCGCCCTCGAACAGCGGGTCGCCGTCGGCGGTCGCGGCGCACGTCACGTGCACCGTGTACGTCGCCCCGGGAATCCCGGGGATCTCGGATGCCGCGCCCTCGACGACCTTCGTCACCGCGATCGTGCCGGCGGTGAACCGGTTCTCGAACTCGGCGACCCCGACCTGCGCGACGCCGTCGACCTCGTCGGGGATCGTCACCGTGACCGGTTCGGGCGTGGCATCGGCCCCGCCGTCGTTCGTCTCGACGATCTGGCAGGAACTGCCGACCGGCAGGCCGGTGACCGCTTCGGAGTCGAGAGGGCCGACGGTGCCGTCGCCCGTGATCGAGAGGTTGCCCTCGCCGACCGTCGCTCCTTCGTACGTGCAGGTGTACGCGTAGACGAACAGCACGTCCTCGCTGAACCCGACGCCAGAGCCCGCGACGGTCTTCTCGATCTGGAAGCCGCCGACGCGGAAGTCGTTCGTCACGGCGATCGCGATCGGTTCCCCGCCCTCGGCGTCGGTGTCGCCGACCACGACGGGGTTCGGCGTGATCGTGACCTGGGTCGCATCGCCGTCGTCCGGCTCGGACACGGTGCAGTCGGCCCCGGTCGGCAGGTTGTCGACGCTCCAGGTCTCGCCGTCGGAGATCGTGAAGGTGTCGTCGTAGACGGGGTTCGTCGTCGCCTGGTCCCACGTGCAGACGAGTTGGAGCGTGAAGTCGTCGGGCGCCCACGCGTCGGCACCGTCGCCGGTCACGGCCTTCGTGATGTCGAGGCCGCCGACGGTATACGCGTTCGTCGCCGTGAGGGCGGTCAGGTGGGTGCCGTCCTCCTCGTCGGGGAGGAGCGTGAACTCGACGGGCGCGGTGACATCAGCGGGGACACGATCGACGCCGTCCTCGGTCACGACGACCGTCGAGGCGGTCGCGCCCGCGACATCCGTCTCTTGGACGGAGCAGTCCGCACCCACCGGCAGCGGACCGAAGTCCTGCGTCTCGCCCTCGCCGATCGTGAACTCGCGCTGGTCCTCGGGGATGATCTCCTGGCCGAGCCAGATGCAGCTCGCCTCGAACGTGAACTGCGGGTCGTATGCGATCGCGTTGCCGTCCTGGTCGACCGCGGTGCTGCGCTCGACCTCCTTCGTGACGCTGAAGCCGCCGATCTCGTACGTGTTCGTCACCTGGAGCGTGACGTCCTCGACGGGATCGGGCGGGAACGGGTGGGCGATGTCGGTGCGGCCCGTGAGGTCGCGCGTCGCGATGACCTCGCCTGAGCGGTCCGCGGTGCCCTCGGGGTCGTACGTGACGGTCGAGCCCTGCGCGAAGAGCTCCTGCACCGTGCAGCTCGAGAAGAGCGGCAGGTTGGTTGCGGTGCCCACCTCGACGAGCGAGCCGTCGGCTGGCACGTCGATCGGCGAGACCTCGGCGCCTCCGGTGTCGACGAGGTCGACGGGTTCGTCGAGCGACTCGCACTGCACGTCGAAGTCGTAGGAGTCGGGCAGCGGGAAGGTCCACGAATCGGGAGCGACCTGTTGCTTCTGCAGCTGCACCTGACCCGTGGGCACCGAGACGCCCGCGCGAACGGGCTCGACCGGACCCTGGTAGATCTGGTTCCCCTCGAACGTGGCACGCGAACCGGCCGCGACGGTGTTCCACGCGATCGGGAGTCCGTTGGCATAGGCGGTGGGCACGATCGCCGGAGTGCGCGTGTCGTATGTGACGGCCCCGGTGGCTCCCGGCGGCAACCCCGTTCCCGCCGAGAAGCTGTACACGAGCTTGATCGCCCGCGCCGTCGCGAGCTCCGCCGCCGGCGTCGTCGCGTCGAACACCACCCACGGGCGGGTGGAGACGTCGGCGAAGCACGGGTCGCTGTCGGGGATCGGCTGACCGAGCGTGCTGTACCGGATGTCCGCCGCGTTGCAGGCCTGGTTCGGCACGCTCGCCATGTAGTAGCTGGTGCCGATGCCGGCGCCGGGAACGCTGAGGTTGCCGAGGAAGACCGGCTGCCACTGCGACCCACGCGGCGACCCGACGACCACGCCGGTGTCGCCGACGGCCGGGAGCACGTCGATGCCCGCGATCTGGTCGGCCGGCACGTTGCCGCGGTTGGTGAAGCTGATGCGCCAGGTCTCGACCCCGCCGGGGCGGGTGATCGGCACGCACTGGTTCGCGTAGAAGCCTCCGCCTGCGTTCGGCGAGGCGCAGGCAGCGGCCGTGGGATTCGCGGCGGTGTTCAGCACGCCGAGGTCGTCGTAGTTCGGGTCGGACGGGTCGACGCCCGGCACGCCCGCCGCCGTGCCCTTGACCGCCTTGACGATGCTGATCGGCGCCGCAGCGGCCGGGGTGACGGTGGTGTCCGCCGCGCAGTCGGCGACGTTCGCGGAGTCGGCGATCGGGACGTTGTTCGAGCTGTGCGCGCACGTCTCGAAGTCGCGGTCGCTCGTGGCACTGATGGAGTTGCCGACGGGTGTGCCGGGAGTGAGCCCCGGGCGGAACATGAGGTTCGCCTGGATGACGAGGACGTCGCCCGGGTTGAACACGAAGCCGTCGGGCACCGTGAGCGTCACGATGCCCGTGGTCTCGTCGAGCGCGCCAGTGAACCCGTCGGTCGGCAGAGCGGCGCCCGAGGAGTCGGTCAGCTCGAACTCGAACTCCTCGTCGGCATCGGGGTCGGCGACGAGCAGCGAGCCCGACGCATCCGTCGCGACCTGGTCGGTGAGCTCGAGTCCCGTCATGGCCCACTGACCGGTGTTGGTGATGGTCATCGTGTACGGAATGGTCGACGCCGGCGGGAACTGCTGGGCGCCCGCGCCGCCGGAGCCGTTGCCCGGCGACTTGACGACGCTGATGGCGTTCACCCGGTGCTGCAGGATCGTGGTGTCGGACGCGGTGGCGTCGGCCTGCCACGTCACGCCGTCGGGCGTCTCCCACGACCCGGTGCCGTGCACGTCGACGTCGTCGGTCGTCGTGCCCTGCACGGTCTCGCCGGGCGCCGTCTCGAGGCCGGGCAGCGTCGACGGCACGGGGTAGCTGTCGATGACGCCGTCGGGCCCGTAGTGCAGGTTCTCGAGCCGGTCGGCGATGAACTTGAGCGACACGATCGGGTTTCGGGGCGACTCCCAGTTCGTCTCGTCCTCGTCCTTGCGGATGTCGAAGCGCAGGCCGCGCACGTCGGCGGCGGCGACCCCGTCGGGCAGCGCCGGCGTGACGACGTTGGAGACGGCATCCTGCCAGTCGCCGACGACCCAGCAGTCGGTGAGGTCGGTGTCGCCGTCGCACGTCTGGCCGAGCGTGTTCGTGCCGAGGTCGTAGGTGTACTCCACGCCCACGAGCGCCGAGACCTGCAGTTGGCCGATGCCGGAGGGCAGGGTCGCGGCAGGGAACGACGCGAACTCGAACGCGTTCCAGAAGGTTGGCGTGTCATCCGTGAGGGTCAGGACGGTCGTGCGCACGTTGCCGGTCGGCTGGCCGCCGATCGTCACCGTGTACCCGTCGGGCGACTCGTCCTCGTAGCGCGAGGGCGGGTCGATCGACTTGCCCGCGTTGACGCCGTACGTCGCGTCGGCGAAGGTGAGCGAGTCGTCGTCCGTGGCATACGCCTCGTCGAGCGTGGGATCGCCGCCGGGCCGCGACGCCCCGGACGAGGCGACGTTGGTCACCGTGTCGGCGGTCGTCGGGCGCACGCCCGGCTCGTCGCGGAGGAACTCGCGCAACTGGTAGGTCAGCACGACCGAGGTCGTCTCCTCGGTCTCGATCGACACGCCGTCGGGATCGGTGTGCACGACGCTGAAGCCGACGACGTCGGCGAGATCGGTCGGGGTCAGGGCGAGCGCCTCGTCGATCGTGTACTCGTCGGTTCCGCCGCCCTCGCGGGTGAGCGTCACGGTCGACTGCGTCGCCGCCTCGGGCACCGTGATGACGTCGATGCTGTAGAGGTTCAGGTAGGTGTACGTCGTCGTCTCGGCGGGCGGCGGAGTCGGGGGCGTCGGTGTCGCGGCCGGGTCGTCGAGCCGCAGCACGCTGACGTTCGCCTCCGTCTGGTTGACGGCCGTCATCGTCGCGCTGACGAGCGGGTAATCGGCCTGGTCGGCGCTGTCGGGCGGGATCGGCAGGCTGTCCTGGTCGAACGACTTCGAGACCGACGTGTTGATCACGGTGTCGAGGATCGTGATGTCGTCGGAGTCGTCATGGGTCACGGGCTGCGGCCCGACGCCTTCAGCCCTGGCGGTGTTCGTGACCACGCCGTTCTGGCCCGAGTTGTAGGGCTCGTCGTGCAGCGTGCCGACCACCGGGCCGCCGCTCCGCTTCTCCTGGCGGAGCTGGAAGGTCAGGTCGAGGTTGCGCTCGAAATCGTAGGATGCCGCGACCCCCGACCCTGCAGCCGGTCCGGCGCCCCCGCGGTTCGAGCCCTCGACGTAGGTCAGGCGCACGCCGAGCGTCGACGCCTGCTCGGCGTCGGAGAGCGTGTAGCCGGGGAAGCCGCCGTCGCAGGCGGTGCCGGTCGTGTCGGCCGCCCCGCACGCCTCGGCCGTGATGTCGACCCAGTCGCCCGCGGTGGCGTCGAAGAGCTCCACGGTCCCGATGCGGTCGTACGTCATGACCGGGTCGAGGTCGCCGTCGATGGGCTCGATGACGGCGAGGTTCCAGGCGTCGAAGGCGGATGCCGCGATGTCGGCGAAGTCCGCTCCGGCCGTCGGGTCGTCGGTGATCGCGACCGAGTCGAACGGCAGGCCCTCGGTCGCCCACGAGATGCGCGCGCTGCGCTGGTCGTCGCTGAACGCCTCGACGTTCTCGTCGAGCCACTGCTTCTCGAGCAGGTCGACGCCCTCGTCGGGGTCGAACGGGTTCACGTCGATCTGGTCGCCGTCGGTCGCGGTGTTGTCCTCGGGCGACGTGTCGTCGGGATTCGTCACCGTCGACGATGCCGTGTTGTCGACCACGAGCGGATCCGCGGCCACGGCCGCGTCGTGCACGCTGCCCGAGCCGTCGCGGAACTGGTCGCGGGTCTCGACCGAGATGCGCGGGGCGACCTGGAACCCGGGCGGCAGCGTCTCGCCGGGCTTCGGCGTGTAGACGAATCGGATGCCCTGGATGTCGTCCTGCAGGTCGTCGGGCACGGTGTAGTTGAACGTTGCCGGACCCTCGATGAGCTCGGCACCGGGAAGCGTCACCCACTCCTCGCCGTCCCAGTACTCGACGGTGAGGTTCGCGTCGGCCGGCACGCCGGCGCTGATCTGCTTCAGGTCGAACGTGTTCCAGAACAGCGAGGGCGGATCGCCGGGCTGCGGGTCGGCGGGGTCGCTGATCACGAGCGAGTCGGCTCCGACGGTCGATGCGTTCTCGCCCTGGTTGTTCACGGATGCGAGGAACGTCACGTCCGTCGTGCTGCCCGGCACGTCCCAGACCTCGTCGCGCACGATGTTCTTGTCGATGACCGTCGACACGCGCACCGGCTGCCTGGTGATGTCCGCGGCATCCTCGTCGTCGCCCGTCTGGCCCGTGGAGTCGGTCACGGTCGAGGTCGTGTCGTTCGTGCTGACGACGTCGGCCTGGCCGTCGACGCTCTGCGCCGTGACGTCGAACGGGATCTGCGCCGACGCGTTCGGCAGGATCGGGCCGGTGAAGGTGACCGAGAACCCGACGACGTCGCCGGACGGGTCGGGCAGCGTATCGGGCGTCGTGGTGTCGAGCGTCTCGGTCGTGCCGTCGGCATACGTGTACGTGATGGACGCACCGGTGGCGTTCTGCGGCCACGTGATGTCGCCGAAGCCGTCGAAGGTGAGCCCCTGGTCGGCGAGGTTCGGCGACCCGGCGGTGGGCTCGTCGATGGTCATGGACGTCACGGGCCGCGGCCCGTTGGCCGACTCGATGGTGGCCGTGGTGGAGTCGCCGGCGAGCAGTACCGGATCGGCGAACGTCTTCTCGACGTCGACGGTCGGGCCGGTGTTGCTGATGACGACGTCGCCGTCGGCCGTGTTCGGGTCGGTCGTCGTGTCGTCGACCACGACGCTCGACGAGGCGGTGTTCGGCACGTCGACCGACTCGCCGAGCGGGATGTCGAGCACACTGTCGTTCGTCTCCGCCGAGATGCCGATCGTGCCGTTGTCGCCCGGGGGAATCGGCTCGCCCGTGCTGGACGTGAACGTGAACCGAAGCCCCTTCACGTCGGACGGCGGGTCGACGCCCGGGATGTCGGTGAAGTCGGTGGGCACCACGTCGGGGCCGTACACGCTGGTCCAGTTGCCGTCGGCGTCGCGGTACTCGATCTGCACCTGGTCGGCGCCAGGCGGCGGCGTGATCGACGTGATGCCGGTGAAGTCGAGGTAGCCGTCGAACGGGCTGTCGACGCCCTCCGCCGGGTCCTGCACGACGACCGCGTCGACGGACTGGTTCGACGCGTTGCCGCCGCCGATCGTGTAGTCGATGGGCTGGCCGGGCAGCGACGGAACGGTCTGGCCGTCGGCGACGTGGTCGTCGACCGACTTCTCGACCGTCGAGTCGAGTTCCGACGGGATGTCGAGGTCGACGACCACCGACGCGTCCTTCGGCAACGCGTTCTCGGCCGATGCCGTCGCGGTGTTCGTGATCTCGCCGTCGTAGTCTGCGGAGACGGGATCGGGCACCTGCACGTAGACGACGATGCTCACCTGCTGGCCCGTCTCCAGGCCGGTGCCCGCCGTGCCGTCCTCGGTGAAGTCGACGGTGAAGTCGGTGTCTCCGGTCGTGACCGTCGCGTCGCCGGTCGAGACGATGACCGGATTCGGAACCGTCGGGTCGAAGATCAGGGGCGGCGGCAGCGTGTCCGCCACCTGGGCGCCGACGCAGATGTCGACGATGGGACTGTTGCACGTGAGGGTGATCGTGTAGCTGAACTGCTCGCCGGCTTCGAAGGGCGCCGTGTCTGGCGGCGTGACCGCCTTCGTGAAGGTGGTGAACTCGGCGTCATCGGGAGCCGCGGACGCCGACAACGCCGCCGGCGTCGCCAGTGCCGCCGTCAGAATGATTGCGCCGATTCCGGCGAGCACGCGTCGAACGACGGACATCACTTCCCCCAGCCCCCACAGCCGCACGGCTGCCACGGGCGCACGGTAGGTGAAGCGCCCGTCCTCCGACCCTATCCGGGAGGGTCCGAGGGGGGGAAGGGGCGTGTCCCGATGCAATGGCGTCGAAGCGTGTTCAGCTGCGCCGGAAGCCTTGACCAGGTTGGTTGCCCCTCCATGTGCTTCCCGGCAGACTGCCAAGGGTGGGATGTGCCCACTTGAGGGGGAGTTTCAGGAATGCAGCATCAGGAACCGACCGAAGCGATCATCGCCGCGCAGGCGGAGCTCACAGCCCGCTTGCCGTTCGCGGATGACGCGGATTTCGCGGCGGTCGAACGAGGATTCATCGGGACGCTGGAGGATCCGAAGGTCCTCGACGCGGCCGGCGAGGTCATCTGGGACGCGTCGACCTACGACTTCATCCAGGGGGAGGCGCCGGACTCGGTGAACCCGAGCCTGTGGCGACAGAGCCGGTTGGTGGCCAAGCACGGCCTGTTCGAGGTCGTGCCGGGGCTGTACCAGATCCGCGGTCTGGACCTTTCGGTCATGTCGTTCGTCGAAGGCGACACCGGGGTGATCGTCGTCGATCCGCTCATCTCGAAGGAGACCGCCGCGGCCGCGCTCGGACTGTACCGTCAGCACCGCGGCGACCGCCCGATCGTGGCCGTCATCCACACGCACTCGCACATCGACCACTTCGGCGGCGTGCAGGGCATCGTCGCCCAGGAGCAGGTCGACGCCGGAGACGTCGCGATCATCGCGCCCGAAGGGCTGGTCGAGCACGCGGTCGCCGAGAACGTCTACGCGGGTACCGCGATGGGCCGCCGTGCCGGCTACATGTACGGCGCCGCACTGCCACGAGGGGTGCGGGGCGCCGTCGGTGCTGGGCTCGGGCAGACGACCTCGACCGGTGAGGCGACCCTGCTCGCGCCGACGCTGGAGATCACCACAACGGGCGAGACGCACACGATCGACGGCGTCGAGATCGAGTTCCAGATGGCGCCGGGCACCGAGGCCCCCACCGAGATGCATTTCTACATCCCTCGGTATCGCGCGCTGTGTATGGCCGAGAACGCGACCCACACGTTGCACAACCTGCTCACGCTCCGCGGTGCGGTCGTGCGCGACCCGCACGTCTGGTCGCAGTACCTGACCGAGGCGATCGAGCGTTACGGCGACCGCGTCGAGGTGGTGTTCGCCTCGCACCACTGGCCGACGTGGGGCAACGCCGAGATCACGGAGTTCCTCGGCCTGCAGCGCGACCTCTACGCCTACCTGCACGACCAGACACTGCGGATGCTGAACCAGGGACTCACCGGGGCCGAGATCGCCGAGGTGATCCAGCTGCCCCCGGCCCTCGAGAACTCGTGGCACGCGCGCGGTTACTACGGATCGGTCAGCCACAACGTCAAGGCGATCTACCAGCGCTACATGGGCTGGTTCGACGGCAACCCCGCCAAGCTCTGGCCGCACCCGCCGGCCGCGATCGCCGAACGGTATGTCGACGCCATCGGCGGCATCGACCGGGTCCTCGAACTCGCACAGGTCGCCTACGACGGCGGCGACTTCCGCTGGGCGGCGACCCTGCTCGACCACGCCGTGTTCGTGGACGCGTCGAACGAGGCGGTGAAGGCGCTCTACGCCGATACCCTCGAGCAGCTCGGCTACGGCTCCGAGAACGGCACCTGGCGCAACTTCTTCCTCTCCGGAGCGACCGAGCTGCGATCGGGCAACTTCGGCACGCCGACCACCACGAACGCGCCGGCGATCCTGGCGCAGCTCACGCCCGAACAGGTGTTCGACGCCATCGCGATCACCGTCGACGGCCCGAAGGCCTGGGATCTAGATCTGGCGTTCGACGTCACCGTCAGCGACCTCGGTCGGAGCTTCCACGTCACCCTCCGCAACGGCGTGCTCGTCTACGTCGAACGCGAGCCTGAGACGGATGCCGCGCTGCACCTCACGCTCGAGAAGGCGCGACTCATCCGTCTCGCCGGCGGCGACCTGCAGTCCGACGGCCTCGGCGTGGACGGCGACCTCGGCCTGCTGACGCAGCTCTTCGGCGTGCTCAGCCCCGGCAACCCCGCCTTCGAGATCGTCCTCCCGTAAGTGGAGGGGACCGGACCCCGTGGAGGGCGGGGTCTGGTCACCGATCGAGAACACGATCACTCGAGCGCGCTCGTCCGAGCGGCCGTCTTGAGGATCGGCACTTCCCACGGGCGTGGTTCGTAGGGGATGGCATGCAGGACACGCACGAGGGAGAATCAGCGGCACGGCACCAACGAAGGCGCTGTCGGGGAGGGTCGAAAGGGGGAAGCGCGGCTCAGGCCAGCAGGTCGTGCAGCTGCACGATCTCGTCGCGGCCGGGGCCGACGCCGATCGCCGAGATGCGCGACCCGCTCATGGCCTCGAGCTCGCGCACGTAGGCCTGGGCGTTCGCGGGCAGGTCGGAGAACTCCCGGGCGCCCTTGATGTCTTCGCTCCAGCCGGGGAAGTCCTCGTAGATCGGGGTCGCGTGGTGGAAGTCGGACTGCGAGACCGGCACCTCGTCGAAGCGCTGCCCGTCGACGTCGTAGGCGACCGCGACGGGGATGCGCTCGATGCCGGTGAGCACGTCGAGCTTCGTGAGCACGAAGTCGGTGACGCCGTTGATGCGCGAGGTGTAGCGCGCGATGGGGGCGTCGTACCAGCCGGTGCGACGGCGGCGGCCGGTGGTCGTGCCGAACTCGTGGCCCTTCTCGCTGAGGAACTCGCCCCACTCGTCGAAGAGCTCGGTCGGGAACGGGCCGGCGCCGACGCGGGTCGTGTAGGCCTTGATTACGGCGATGACCCGGTCGATGCGGTTGGGCGCGATGCCCGAGCCGGTGACGGCTCCGCCGCTCGTCGCGTTCGACGACGTGACGAACGGGTAGGTGCCGTGGTCGACGTCGAGCATGGTCGCCTGGCCGCCCTCGAAGAGCACGGTCTCGTCGCGCTCGAGCGCCTGGTGCAGCAGCAGCGCCGTGTCGGTGACCATCGGGCGCAGGCGCTCGACGTAGCCGAGCAGGTCTTCGACGACCTCGTCGACGGCGATCGCGCGACGGTTGTAGACCTTGACCAGCAGGTGGTTCTTCTGGTCGAGGGCGCCCTCGACCTTCTGGCGCAGGATGTTCTCGTCGAAGAGGTCTTGCATGCGGAGGCCCACGCGGTTGATCTTGTCGGCGTAGGCCGGGCCGATGCCGCGGCCGGTGGTGCCGATCTGGCGCTTGCCGAGGAAGCGCTCGGTGACCTTGTCGAGCGTGCGGTGGTACTGCGTGATGAGGTGGGCGTTCGCGGAGACGCGCAGCCGCGAGACATCGACCCCTCGGCTCTCGAGGGCTTCGAGCTCCTCGAAGAGCACCTCGACGTCGACGACCACGCCGTTGCCGATGACCGGAGTGACCCCGGGGGTCAGGATGCCGGACGGCAGCAGGTGCAGCGCGTACTTCTCGTCGCCGACGACGACCGTGTGTCCGGCGTTGTTGCCGCCGTTGAACTTGACGACGTAGTCGAGGCGGGGACCGAGCAGGTCGGTCGCCTTGCCCTTTCCCTCGTCGCCCCACTGTGCACCGATCAGGACGGCTGCGGGCATTTCAGTCCTCTCCGGCCGCGTCGAGCGCGACGGGTTCGGCGAGCGGGTCGCCGGTTGTTGCCGTGGCCTCGGCCCGCTCGAGGAGCTGGGCCTGGCTCACGATGGTGATGACCTGGGTGGGCGTGTACTCCGACGCGATGCGACCGGGGGCCTCGGCATCGGCGCTCGAGAGCTCGCCGGCGAGGCGCTCGACCTGCGTGTCGAGGCCGAGGGCCGACGCGGCGCGACGCTTCGCGTCGAGGGCGCGCAGGTAGGCGCGGTTGGGCTCGTCGGACCAGGGCACGGCTGCGCCGGGCTCCCATCCGGATGCCGCGAGCTGCTCTTCGGCGAGGTCGACCGCGACGGTCGCGTAGGCGAACGACGCGATGGAGTTGCCCTCGGAATCGGCGAGGTCGGCGAGCTCAGCCCAGGCGAGGGGCGATGACGGATGCTCCGCGACCACCTCGGCGACGGCCCCGCGATCGGCGGTGGCAAGCGCCTCGCGAACCTCGGGTTCGTCGAGGAGACCGGTCTCGCGCTCTGCTTCTGTTTCGTCTGCAGTCACACTCAACCTTATCGCGAGGGGTCTCGGCCGCCCACGAGGCGGCGTCGGAGGTTCCTGCGTCTCGCGCGGCATCCGCCGGTCGGAGCGGAATTGCCGCGCCGGTAGGCTGGAGGGCATGTCGAAAGTCCTCTCCAGCCTCCCCGTCGGCGAACGCGTCGGCATCGCCTTCTCAGGCGGCCTCGACACCTCGGTCGCGGTCGCGTGGATGCGCGAGAAGGGCGCGATCCCCTGCACGTACACGGCCGACCTCGGCCAGCCCGACGAGCCCGACGTCGAGGCCGTGCCCGGGCGCGCCATCGAGTACGGCGCCGAGCTCTCGCGCCTCGTCGACTGCCGTGCGGCGCTCGTCGAAGAGGGATTGGTCGCGCTGCAGTGCGGCGCCTTCCACATCCGCTCCGGCGGCAAGGCCTACTTCAACACGACCCCCCTCGGCCGCGCGGTCACGGGCACGCTGCTCGTGCGCGCGATGCTCGAAGACGGCGTCGACATCTGGGGCGACGGCTCGACCTACAAGGGCAACGACATCGAGCGGTTCTACCGCTACGGCCTCATGGCCAACCCGCGCCTGCGCATCTACAAGCCGTGGCTCGACGCCGACTTCGTCACCGAGCTCGGCGGCCGCGCCGAGATGAGCGAGTGGCTGCAGCAGCGCGACCTTCCCTACCGGGCCTCCGCCGAGAAGGCGTACTCGACCGACGCGAACATCTGGGGCGCGACGCACGAGGCGAAGGTGCTCGAGGAGCTCAACGAGGGCATCACCACGGTCGAGCCGATCATGGGCGTGAAGTTCTGGGACGAGAGCGTCGAGATCCCGACCGAAGACGTCACGGTCACGTTCGAGCAGGGTCGCCCGGTCGCGCTGAACGGCGTGCGCTTCGACGACGCGGTCGCCCTCGTGCTCGAGGCGAACGCCATCGGCGGTCGCCACGGCCTCGGCATGAGCGACCAGATCGAGAACCGCATCATCGAGGCGAAGTCGCGCGGCATCTACGAGGCCCCGGGCATGGCACTGCTGCACATCGCCTACGAGCGCCTCGTGAACGCGATCCACAACGAGGACACCATCGCGAACTACCACAACGAGGGTCGCCGACTCGGCCGCCTCATGTACGAGGGCCGCTGGCTCGACCCGCAGTCGCTCATGCTGCGCGAGTCGATCGTGCGCTGGGTCGCGTCGGCCGTCACGGGCGAGGTCACGCTGCGACTTCGCCGCGGCGACGACTACACGATCATGAACACGACCGGCCCCGCGCTCAGCTACCAGCCCGAGAAGCTCTCGATGGAGCGCGTCGGCGACCAGGCCTTCGGTCCCGAAGACCGCATCGGCCAGCTGACCATGCGCAACCTCGACATCGCCGACTCGCGTGCGCGCCTCGAGCAGTACGCCCGCCTCAACCTGGTGGGCGGCGCGACGGCCGCGCTCGTGGGCGACCTCGCCTCAGGCGAGTCCGCGCAGATCCTGGCCGGCTCGGGCGAGACCGACCTCGAGGCCGCGACCGACGCCGCGAACGAGGCCTCGGCGTTCGACCTCGGCACCGACTGAGTCGAGCAGCACCGACGCCGCATGCAGAAGGGCGGATGCCGCGGCATCCGCCCTTCTGCGTGTCGACGTGACGGGTCGGCGACGGGTCAGCCGATGTCGCCGCTGCGGCATCCGCGCTCGATGAACGCGTCGTTGTCGGATCCGGCGTACGAGACGGTCTCGCCCTTCCAGGTGTAGCTGAAGGCGGGCCAGACGTCCTCCTGGTCCTGGTGCTTGAAGTGGGCGCGGACGACGGCGATGTTGTCGGTCTCGATGTAGACGTACGGGTTCGTCTCGCTGTGGGTGGCGTGGCAGAACGCGACCTTGTGCGTGCCGTCGGCTCCGGGCTGCGTCGCGTTCGCGGCCGCGGCGGCGCCGAGCACGCTGAGCGCGACGAACGGGATCACGGCGAGGGTTGCGGTGAGCCGTCGCTTCGTTGCGGACATGGTGGCTCCTTTCGTCTCGGGTCACCTCATTCAAGCCCCGCAGCCGAATCGCCCGACGGCGGCGAGTGCCGTTCGTCCTGCCGCGACGCGCCCCCAATTCGGGGCGCGTGAGCCTGCGGTTCGGGTTCCGTCGGTGCGATACTCAGGCATCGCCCGCGCTGCCGGCCAGTCCGGCTCCGACCCGAGGAGTGCCGATGAGCCACGCACCGACGATCGACGCGGAGCCCTCACGATGAGCGCCGAACTGGCCACCATCATCGGCTGGCTGCTCGTTGCCGCCGACCTGGCCATCCGCATCGCGGCGCTCATCATCGTGCCGCGCGACCGCAAGCCGACGGCGGCCATGGCCTGGCTGCTGGCGATCTTCCTCATCCCGTTCATCGGCATCATCCTGTTCCTGCTGATCGGCAACGTGAAGCTGTCGAAGCGACGGCGCCAGCGCCAGCTCGAGATCGACCGCATCCTCGAGGAGCACGACGAGGACCTCCTGCCGTCGCCGGATGCCGCGAACTGGCCGGCGTGGTTCCGGACGGTGGTCGAGCAGAACCGCCGGCTCGGCGCGCTGCCGGCGGTCGCCGGCGACTCCGCGCAGCTGATGGGCGACTACGAGGCATCGATCGCGGCGATGGCCGCCGACATCGACACCGCCGAGCGGTACGTGCACGTGGAGTTCTACATCATCGGGCTCGATGACACCACGAAGGGGTTCTTCGCCGCCATGGAGCGCGCGGTGCAGCGCGGGGTGACGGTGAGGGTGCTGCTCGACCACGTGGCATCCAAGCGGGTGAGCGTGCACGAGGCGACCTTCGCCGAGCTCGACCGCATCGGCGTGCAGTGGCACTTCCTGCTGCCGTTGAAGTTCTTCTCGAACCGGTACGAGCGCCCCGACCTGCGCAACCACCGCAAGCTCGTCGTGGTCGACGGCCGGGTGGCCTTCACGGGCTCGCAGAACCTCATCGACCGCAGTTACGACGCGGAGAAGAACCTCAAGCGCGGGCTGAAGTGGCAGGAGCTCGTGGTGCGCACCACCGGGCCCGTCGTCCGCTCGATCGATGCGGTGTTCCGGTCGGACTGGTACGCCGAGACCGACGAGCTGCTCGAGGATCCCGCGGAGCGCGCGGCGACTCCTGCCGCCGCTGCCGTCGGCGCGACCGAGGGCGCCTCGCCCGGGGCATCCGCGGGCCTGGTCTGCCAGGTCGTGCCGAGCGGCCCCGCCTACCCGACCGAGAACAACCTGCGGCTGTTCCTCTCGCTCGTGGCGTCGGCCCAGGAGCGGGTGATCATCACGAGCCCGTACTTCGTGCCAGACGAGGCGATGATCTACGCGATCACGTCGGCGAAGCTGCGCGGGCTCGACGTGCAGCTGTTCGTCTCGGAACTCGGCGACCAGGGCTCGGTCTGGCACGCGCAGCGCTCGTACTACGGCACCCTGCTGCGGGCGGGCGTGCGTATCTGGCTCTACCCGGCGCCGTACATCCTGCACGCGAAGCATCTCTCGATCGACGACGGGGTCGCCGTCATCGGGTCGAGCAACATGGACATCCGCTCCTTCAACCTCAACTTCGAGATCTCGCTCGTGGTGCGCGGAGCGTCGTTCGTCGCGGACATGCGCGAGGTGGAGCAGGGGTACCGAGATGCCGGACGCGAGCTCACGCTCGAGGAGTGGGAGAAGGAGCCGCTGTCGGCGACGTTCCTCGACGGGGTCGCACGACTCACCTCGGCGCTGCAGTAGAGCGCAGGCAGCACGCGCGGCGCGCGATGCGCGTGTCGCTGGGCGTTCGCCGAGATAACTTGCACAGCAGTGTGCAAGTTCGTACGATGGAAGCATGCCGACCATCACCGAGGAGGTTCGCCGCGCCCCTCGTCGAGATGCCGCCGCGAACCGCGAAGCCCTGCTCGCCGCCGCATCGGCGACGCTGAACGAGCACCCCGACGCCGGGCTCGAGGCCATCGCCTCGGCCGCCGGCCTCTCGCGCCGAGCCGTCTACGGCCATTTCGCCGGCCGCGACGAGCTCATCGCCGCCCTCATCGCCTCCGGCGCGACCCGGCTCAACGACATCGCCGCCACGCTCGACCACCCACACACGCCCACCGCGATCGCCCTGCTCGGCGCGCGCCTCTGGCACGCGGTCGAGCACGTGCAGCTGCTCGCCGCCATGGCCGTGCGCGAGCCCCACGTCGACCAGGTGGCGGCCGCGCTCGCCCCGGTGCGCGAACGCGTCGGCGAGCTCGTCGCACGCGGCATCGACGAGGGCGCGCTCCGCGGCGACACGAACCCGCAGACGCTCGCCCGCCTCATCGAGCGCGCCGCGATCGCCGTGCTGCTCGAGGCATCCGTCACCCGGATCGACGACGCCGAGGGCCACCGCCTCGTGATGCTCTCGGTGCTCGGCACGGCCGGCCTCGGCTGGCGCGAGGCCGGCGCGCTCATCGACGCCGCACCCGAGCTCGCGTACCGCCCTGCACCGGCAACGGCCGGCGCCACGACCGCCGCTGCCCCCGCCGACGCCGAGACCGACGAGGAGTCCCGCGCATGAGGATCGACCTGCACCACGTGTCGAAGGGCCGCAAGGGCCAGGCCCTGCCGGGCACGACGATCGGCTTCGAGTCCGGCCGCGCCACCCTCGCCCGCGCCGAGACCGAGCAGCGGCCCACCGTGCTCGGCCTCATGGCGGCGGGGCGCATGCGGCCCGACACGGGCACCGTCACGATCGACGGGCGAGCGGATGCCTCGGCGATCCGCCGGCGCGTGGCCCTCGTCGACGCGCCGGGCGTCAGCGACCCCGCGCCCGATGTGACCGTCGCGGGCGTCACCGCCGAGGAGCTCATGTTCGCCGGCATCCCGTCGCACCCGGTCTCGGTCTCGAACTGGCTGAACGACCTCGGGCTCGCGGCATCCGCGCGGGTTCCGATCGCGAACGTCGACCCCAAGGACCGCCTGCGGCTCCTGACCGAGCTCGCGATCCTCCGCGACGGCGTCGAGGGCCTCGTGCTCGTCTCCCCCGACCGCCACGGCGGCGACCCCATCGAGTGGTGGGACCTCGCTCGGGCGCTCGCCGACCGCGGCTTCGCCGTGCTCGTCATCGCCGGCGACGCCTCGGCCGCCGCCATCGCCGCGAATTCGATGCTCGCCCGCATGCAGGGCGACGAAGAACCCGACGAGGACGTCGAACACGACGTCATCGCCGAAGGAGGCCTCGCGTGAAGGTTCCGCAGATGATCGCCGCCGAGTTCCGGCGCCTGTTCTCGACCCGTATGTCGGTGATCGCGCTCATCGCGCTCGTCGCCGTGCCCGTGCTCTACGGCGGGCTCTACCTCTGGGCCAACCAAGACCCCTACGCGAAGCTCAACGAGGTTCCGGTGGCGCTCGTCGTCGCCGACGAGGGCAGCCCCGCGACCGAGGACTCAGCCGCGCGCAACGTCGGCGACGAGGTCGCCGACGAGCTCATCGACGACGGCGCGTTCGATTGGCACCGCGTCTCGGCCGACGAGGCCGCCGACGGCCTCGCCGACTCGTCGTACGACTTCGTCATCACGCTGCCGGCCGACTTCAGCGAGGCGCTCGCCTCGATCCAGACCGACGACCCGCGCCAGGCCGAGATCATCCTCGAGACGAGCGACGCGAACAGCTACCTCGCCGGCACCATCGGCGAGCAGGCGGTGAAGACGATCCGCACGACCGTCGCCGAGCAGGTCGGCCGCGAAGCCGCCTCGCTGCTGCTCGACTCGATCTCGACGATCCGCGGCAAGATCGTCGAGGCCGCCGACGGCGCGCAGCAGCTCGCCGACGGCACCGCGACCGCCATCGACGGCACCTCGCAGCTCGGCGACGGGGCATCCGCGCTGGCCGACGGCAACGCCGCGCTCGCGACCGGCACGCGCCAGCTCGCCGACGGCAGCGCGAGCCTCGCCTCGGGCGCACAGCAGGTGGCCGACGGCAGCGCGACCCTCGCCGACGGCGCACAGCAGGTCGCCGACGGCAACGCGCAGCTCGCGGCATCCGCCGACCGGGTCGGAGCCGCCGTCGGCCAGGCCGCGGCCTCCGTGCCCGAGGCCCGCGCCGACATCGCCGCGCGCCTCGCGGCCGCGGGCGTCGACCAGGCGACCATCGACGACGTGCTCGCCCGCCTCGACCCGATCGGCGACGACATCGCCGCGGGCGACGCGCGCGTGCAGGAGGTCGTCGGGCAGATCGACCAGCTCGCCGCGGGCAGCGCCCAGGTCGCGAGCGGATCCGCCGACCTCGCCGCGGGCAGCGCCGAGCTCGCGACCGGCTCGGCCACGCTCGCCGCGGGAGCGGCCACCGCCGCCGACGGCGCCTCAGCCGCGGCATCCGGCGCCTCGACACTGCGCGACGGCATCGGCACGCTCGGCGACGGACTGGGCGAGCTCGCGACCGGCGCGCAGACGCTGCAGTCCGGACTCTCCGACGGTGCCGACGCGATCCCCGACTCCGATCAGGCCACCCGCGACGCGCAGGCGAAGACCATCGCCGACCCGGTCTCGCTCGAGACCGACGCGCTCACCGAGGCCGGAAACTACGGCGCCGGCCTCGCCCCGTTCTTCGCGGCGCTGGCCGGATGGATCGGCATCTACGCGCTCTTCCTCATCGTCAAGCCCATCTCGCGTCGGGCGGTCACGGCACTGCACTCGCCGGTCAGGGTGACGCTCGCCGGCTGGCTGACCCCGGGCATCCTCGGCGCCGTGCAGATGATCGGGCTCTTCACCGTGCTCGCGGTGACGCTCGGGTTCCCGATGACGCATCCGCTCGGCACGCTCGGGGTCATGATCCTCGCGTCGGCGACGTACGCGGCGATCATCCTCGCGCTGAACGTGTGGCTCGGTTCGGTCGGGCAGTTCCTCGGGCTCGTGCTCATGGTGCTGCAGCTCGTGACCGCCGGCGGCACGTTCCCGTGGCAGACGCTGCCCGCGCCGCTCGCGGCCCTGCACCACGTGCTGCCCATGGGCTACGTCGTCGACATGATGCGGCAGGTCATGTACGGCGGCGACCTCGGCCGCGCCGGCTCCGACGCGATCGTGCTGCTCATCTGGATGGTCGGCGCGCTCGCCCTCGCGGCGATCGGCGTCACCCGCATGACGCATTTCCGCACGCTGCGCGACCTGCAGCCGAGCCTCATCGGCTGAGCGGGAGCGCCGGCGATCGCGCCGGCCGGGCACCTCGCGCACGAAGAGAGGGGCGGATGCCGCGGCATCCGCCCCTCTTCTGCACCGTCGGCCGGGCGCGAACGCGCGACCTCAGAGCGGGAACAGCAGGGCGACGCCCGTGCCCACGAGCCAGACCGACCACGCGATGTAGGCGAACGGCGTCACCGCACCGGCCAGTCGCCAACCTCGCTCCTCGAACCCGCCGACGAACTCGAGCGAGCACAGCGCCAGCAGGGCTCCGACGAGGATTCCGATGAGCCCGATCCACCACGGCACCGCGGCCGACTGCATGATCGCGACCCCGACGAGGATCGTCCATGCACCGCTGAAGAGATACCCCAGGTGCTCTCCGACCGCGACCCCGAGGTAGCGGTTGAACGACTGGAACACGACGTCGATCGCCTCACGCCGCGCAGGCGACGACTCGGGATCCGCGCTCTCCCTCGCCAGGAAGGGAACGAGGAAGGGCCAGCGCACGAGCCCCAGGAACTGCACGGCCGCCGCGAGCACCCCGACGACGAGACCGGTCGCGACGAGCGTCGCGTCGGCGTCGGCCAGCGCGCCGGCGACGAGCACCGCCGCCGGCGCGAGCAGCACGGCCGTCAACGCGAAGCACCACCACAGGAGCACGAGCGATGACCCGCCCGCCCTGAAGCGCTCGAGGATCTCGGTGGTGGGCCTGCGGAGGATGTCGGGGTAGGAGAATCGCGCCGCGAGCGCCGCGAAGGCGACGTTGAACGCGATCGGGAGCAGGATGAGGAGGATGCCGGTGGCGATGCGCATGACGGTCAGGCCCCCGTCGTGGCGACGTCGACCACGGGCGACGGCCGAGCGGCCCGCCGCGCATTCCGCGGCCCGAGGATCCGCCGCAGCACGAGGCCGGTGAGGATCGTGGCGACGAGCGCCCCGCTCGAACCGAAGACGACGTGCCCGCGGTCGAGGTCGACGATGACGAGCGCCGTGATGGTCCACGCGGCCGCCCAGGCTGCGGCGACGGTCGCCGCCCAGAGTGCGCCGACGCGGAGGCGCGCGCCGAGGGCGACCGCCTGCGCTCCGCCGACGAGCACGCCGGTCACGAGCCCGGTGAGCGCCGCCGCAGCCGGGGTGACGGGCGGGCCGAACAGCGCGACCGAGACGGCGGCGCCGCCCGCGAGGCCGACCACGGTCGCGACGAGCCAGCGCCAGTCGTCGGCACGACCGAGCGCGAGCCACTGGGCTCCGCCGACGACGGCACCGGCGATCGCTCCGGCCGCGAGGCCCGTGAGCGGGTCGGCCACCGACCCGACCGTGAGCATCGCGAGCAGACCGCCGAGCGGGAAGGCAAGGAAGGTGGGGATCCAGCGGAGGAGAGACATGAGGGACTCCGATCACGGTTGCGTGCGCTGTACGTTATATCATAATGTACGCTGTACGCTACAGATCGAGGAGGACGGATGACCGACGCCGCATCCCCGCGAACCCGGCGCCCGCGCAACTCCCTCACCGAGCACGAGATCCTCGACGCCGCCGAGTCCGTGGCCGCGAACGGGTTCGCCGCCCTGACCATGCGGGCGGTCGCCGACGAGCTCGGGGCGTCGCCCATGGCGCTCTACCGCTACTTCGCGACGAAGGACGAGCTCGTCGACGCCCTGCTCGACCGCGTGCTCGGTCGCATCGAGTTCGCCGACGAGGTCGACACGTCCGAGTCCGGCGCGCCCGGCGACCCCCGCGCCGAGCTCGACGACTTCGCCCACCGCCACCTCGCGCTGCTGCTCGCGCATCCGTGGGCGGTCGCGCCGCTCGTCGCGCACCCCCTCCCCGGGCCCAACGCGTTCCCGATCGGCGAGCACGCCCTCGCGATCCTCGAACGCGCCGGGCTGGCCGGCGACGACGCGGTCGCGCTGTTCAGCGGCATCCTCGCGCTCAACTACGGGTGGGCGTCGTTCGCCATCTCGCGCAGCGAGCCCGACGCCGCCTCGAGCATGGCGCGGCTCTTCGCCACCACCGCGCCCGGGCTGCCCCGCACCGCCGCGGTCGCCGCCGAGATGCAGCGCTACGGGAGCGACGACCACTACGACCGCGTGATCGCGCGCCTGCTCGACTCGGTCGGCTGAGTCACCGAGCCGAGCCACCCGCACAGCACGAGGGGCGGATGCCGCGGCATCCGCCCCTCGTCTCGTTCTGTGGTGCCGGCGCTACGCCGGCGTCTGCTGGTGCGCCGCCACGTGCCAGGCGCCGTCATCGTAGACGTAGGTGGTCGACATGCGGAGGTTCGCGGTGTCGTCACCGCGTCGCGCGACCGCACGATAGACGACGATGCCCGCGCGATCGCCGAGGCGGATCACCGCGGGCTCGTGCAGCTCGTACGACTCCCAGGGCGGCGTGCTTCGGAACCGCGCGAGGATCTCGTCTCGGCCGAGCGTCGCCCCCTCGAGCACCATGAGCGCATCGCGGGTCATCGCGCGTTGGTAGTGCTCGCCGCCGCGACCGTCGAGGATCGCCTTCCAGCCGGCGTGCTCTTCGTGCAACAGTCGGGCGGGCAGATCGTCGGTGATCTCGGTCATGGCGACAACGCTAACCGCGATCGGATGCCGCGGCTAGGGCGTTCTCGACCCTGCTCCGGAGATTCTCGGCGACACGCCGATCCTGGGCCCGGCGCCACGCTGGAGCGCCGGGCGCGGATCCGGAGTTCGGGCGGCGTCGGCGCCCGAACTCCGGAGCGAGCCGTGGCGGCTAGTGCACGACCACGGGTTCAGGGGATTCCGCGGTGGCCGCGGCATCCGTCGGCTGCGCCGTGTGCGAGAGCGACAGGCCGTGCCCCCGACGACGGAACAGCAGGGCGGCGAGCACCGCGCCGAAGGCGAAGAACGCCGCGCCCCACCAGTAGGCCACCGCGTAGCTGTGCACGGCGGCCTCGGCTGCGATCGCCGGCGTGGTGGGCAGGTGGTCGGCGAGGTAGTCGGTCGCGGCGGTCGCGGCGAGCGTGTTGAGCAGCGCCGTGCCGATCGATCCGCCGACCTGCTGGCTCGTGTTGACCGTGGCGGAGGCGACGCCCGCGAACTGCCGGTCGACGCCGAGCGTCGCGGTCTGCATGGATGCCGGCATGATCGACCCCATCGCGAAGCCGATGATCATCAGGGGCGGCAGCACGTCGGCGGCGTAGGTGCTGTCGAGCCCGAGACGGGTCAGGTAGACCATGCCGATGGCACCGAGCGCCATGCCCAACGGCACCATGACCTTGGGCCCGAATCGCGGCACGAAGATGTTCGTCGACAGCTGCGCGGCGAGCACGAGCATGCCGATCATCGGCAGGAACGACAGTCCGGTCTGGATCGGCGAGTAGCCGAGCGAGGTCTGCAGGTAGTAGGTCACGAACAGGAAGATGCCGAACATGCCGGCGCCCGCGATGAGCACCGAGGCGTAGGCGGCGCCGCGGTTGCGGTCGAGCACGATCGACAGCGGCAGCAGGGGGTGGCTCGCACGGCGCTGCCACAGCACGAACACGATCAGGAGCACCGCGGATGCCGCGAGGAAGCCCCACGTGAGCGGGGAGTCCCAGCCCTCGGACTCGGCGTTCGAGAAGCCGTAGACCAGCGAGAAGAGCGCGCCGGAGACGAGCACCGTGCCGGGGATGTCGAGCTTCGGACGCGGGCCGACGCGCTTCGCGTTCGTGACGAACACGAGGGCGCCGACGATCGCGACGGCGGCGATGAACACGTTGATGTACAGGTTCCAGCGCCAGTCGAAGTTCTCGGTCAGCACGCCGCCGAGCAGGAGGCCGACCGCGCCGCCGGCACCGGCGATCGCGCCGAACACGCCGAACGCGCGAGCGCGCTCCTTGGGGATCACGAAGGTGGTGGTCAGCACGGCGAGCGCGGTCGGGGCGAGCAGCGCACCGAAGGCGCCCTGCAGCGCACGCGCGCCGACGAGCAGTTCGAACGAGCCGGCTGCGCCACCGAGGGCGGATGCCACGGCGAAGCCGACGAGTCCGATGATGAACGTGCGCTTGCGGCCGACGAGGTCGGAGAGGCGGCCGCCGAGCAGCAGCAGGCTGCCGAAGGCGAGCGAGTAGGCCGTGATGATCCACTGGCGCTGGCCGTCGGTGAAGCCGAGGTCGGCCTGGGCCGCGGGGAGCGCGATGTTCACCACCGTGGAGTCGAGGACGACCATGAGCTGGGCCAGCCCGACGACGGTGAGGGTCCACCACCGACGGGACGAGGGCGCTGGGGCCGACGCGGTCGTCTGCGTCGGAGCCGAGGAGGTGTTGGTCATGACGGAGACTATATACGGAACTACCCAGTTTCGGAACCTTCACGTTTCGGATCTTTCGAGTTCCTGAACTATGCTGTTCTCGTGCGGCGCAGAACCACCCGCACGCACCTGACGCTCGAGATGGGATAGCCGCAATGACGCAGCTCGACCTCCCCGCCGACACGGCGGCCGCAGACACCACCACGGCACCCCGCCTCGGGCGCAAGCGCGACCACTCCCGAGACCCCGAGATCCTCGACGCCGCGATCGAGATCCTCGCCGAGACCGGCTACGAGGGCATGACCATCGAGATGGTCGCAAGCCGGGTGAAGGCGGGCAAGGCCACGCTCTACCGACGCTGGCCCTCGAAGGCCGAGCTCGTGCTCGACGCGGTCGCCTGCATGAAGCGCGGCGACCTCGAGGCCCCGCTCCCCGACACCGGAACACTCCGCGGCGACCTCATCGCCCTCATCAAGCCGCGCTCGATCGCCGAGGCCGAGAAGAAGCTGCAGGTCATGTCCGGGCTCGCGTCGATGCTCTCGCGCTCGCCCGAACTCGCCGACACCGCCTACGCGACGCTCGTCGAACCCCGCGCCACCATCAACCGCACGCTCTTCCAGCGCGCCCTCGACCGCGGCGAGATCACCGGAGACCACGACCTCGACACGCTGTCGGTCGTGAGCGCCGCCATGGCCTCGTACCGCCTGCTGATGCTGCGCAAGCCGGTCGACCGCGAGTTCCTGCTCTCGATCATCGACGGCGTGATCCTGCCCGCGCTCGGCCTGGCGGCGGGCGATGCCGAGGCCACCGGCGAGGGCGAGCCGGCCGGTCGGCGGGCGCAGGGCTGACGCCCGGCTGCGGCATCCGTAGGGCTGACGCCCGGCCGCGGCATCCGCCCTACAGCCAGCCCTTGCGCTTGAACAGCCCGTAGAGCAGGCCCGCGAAGGCGAGCATGAGCACCAGGGCGAACGGATAGCCCCACGGCTCGTCGAGCTCGGGCATGAACCTGAAGTTCATGCCGTAGATGCCCGCGATGAGCGTCGGCGCGAAGATGATCGCCGCCCAGCTCGAGACCTTCTTGGCCTGCTCGCTCTGCGCGACGGCCGCCTCGGAGAGCACCTTCGTCTCCTCGTTCTGCCGCTGCGCGACGAGCGTGGAGTGCACCTGCAGCGCATTCTGCAGCAGCTGGCGGAAGGTGTCGCCGCGCTCGACGATGCGGATGACGTGATCCTTCACGTCGCGCAGGTAGCGCTGCAGCTCGAGGTCGACGGAGTACTTCTCGAAGCCGCGCTCGAGCGCATCGAACATGCCCACGAGCGGACGCGTGGCCCGTTGGAACTCCATGACCTCCGCCGCGAGGTCGTAGATGCGACGGGTGACCTCGGGGTCGCCCGAGAAGAGCTGCTCCTCGATCTCGTCGATGTCGTTCTCGAGGCCGGCGTCGACGGGCGAGTACTCGTCGACGACCTCGTCGAGCACGGCGTAGAGCACCGCCTCCGGGCCCTTGGCGAGCAGTTCGGGCGTGGACTCGAGCCGCTGCCGCACGCGAGCCAGGTTCGGCGACTCCGCATGGCGGATGGTGATCGCGAAATCGGGCCCGATGAACACGTGCAGCTCGCCGAACTCGACCTCCTCCTCTGCGTCGAGGTATCTGGCGGGCCGGAGCACGACGAAGAGCGAGTCGCCGTAGCGCTCGAGCTTGGCCCGCTGGTGGCCCTTGCGGGTGTCCTCGACGGCGAGCGGATGCAGGTCGAACTCCGTGGCGAGCGCGTCGAGCTCGGCGTCGGTCGGGCGGTAGAGCCCGATCCACGCGAAGCCGCCGTGCTCCTCGCGCGTCTCGAAGGTCTCCTCGAGCGAGGTCGGGACGGCGACTCGGAGGCCACCCTGGTAGATCGCATTGTCGACGACGGGCATCCCCTCAGTGTGGCCCGGTCGACGGCGGGCGATGGACCGTCGGATCGGCGATCCTTCGGCTCCTCCACTTTTGCATGTTTCGCGTACGAATGTCGCTCATTGACACCACGACTTTGGGCGAAGTAGCCTGCACATCAGATCGCACCGCGGCGAAACCGAGCTGGAAACAGCTCCCGTTCGCCATCGCGATCACGGCCCGGCATCCGCCGGAATCCGTGCCCGGTCGAAGACGACGGAGGTCAGCATGCTCACCGCCCAGGTCGCTGCCGCCACCGTCGAGCACGACCTCGGGGCCCGCATCGACGATGCCCTCGGCGACCACGCCGACCTCGCCGCCGGGCACTGGGCCGATGTGGGTCGGCGCACCGCATCCGCGGGCCCCGAGATGGCCGACCTCGTCGCCACGTCGGCGTCGGCGGACGGCGGCAAGTACCTGCGCCCCCGACTCGTGGCCGCCGCCTACCTCGCGCACGGCGGCACCGACCTCGCCCTGCTTCGGCACGTCGCCGGCGCCGTGCAGCTCATCCACCTCGGGCTCTGCGCCCACGACGACGTCGTCGACGGCGATCGCGTGCGCCACGGCCGCCCGAACGTCGTCGGCCACGCCGAGGCGAACGCCCGCTCCACCGGACTCGACGGGCCGGCCTCGACCAGGCAGGGCGAGGCATCCGGAATCCTCTCGGGCGATCTCGCGCTGAACGCGGCGGTGCTCGCCCTCGTCACTGCCCCGGCACCCGAACCGGTTCGCCTGCGCCTCGCGGCCACCGCGCTCGACGCGATCGAGCAGGCCATCGCCGGCGAACTGCTCGACGTTCGCAGCGAGATGCTGCCGCCGGAGCTCAGCCGGCCGCTCGACGTCGCCCGGCTGAAGACGGCCTCGTACAGCGTGACCCTGCCGCTGCAGGTGGGGGCGATCGCCGCGGGCGCCGACGACGTGCCCACCACCTCCGCCATCGAGCGGGTCGGCACGGCGCTCGGCATCGCCTACCAACTCGGCGACGACGACCTCGGGCTGTTCGGCGCGCCCGAGACCACCGGCAAGTCGGTGCTCTCCGACCTGCGCGACGGCAAGCGCACCGAGCACATCCGCCTCGCCCTCGAGCGGGCCGACGCCGCCGAGCGTTCGCACATCGCCCTGGCCCTCGGTTCGCCGGAGGCGACCGAGGAGGATGCCGCCCGCGTC
This sequence comes from Agromyces sp. Leaf222, assembly GCF_001421565.1. NCBI lineage: Bacteria > Bacillati > Actinomycetota > Actinomycetes > Micrococcales > Microbacteriaceae > Agromyces > Agromyces sp. Leaf222. The sequence continues at coordinate 130,289 of NZ_LMKQ01000003.1, forward strand.
CGCGCGATCGTCACGACCACCGGTGCACGCGCCGCCGTGCACGACCTCGTGGAGTCCCACCTCGAGCACGGGCTCCGCGCGGCCCGCGCCGATCTGCCTGCGCCGCTCGCCGAGCACCTCGCCGACCTCGCCGGCGCGCTCCGCCACCGGACGCGGTGAGCACCGACCTCAAGACGAAGACCGCACGACGAAGACCGCCGGCCGAGACCGACTCGGCCGCACCCAACCTCGATCGAAGGAGACCGACGTGGAGCACCACGCCAATCACGACCCCGCCGCCTCGCAGCCCGCCGTCGGGGCCGCCTGGACCAGGGGGCGTGTCGGCCTCTGGCTGATCGGCGCGCGCGGCTCGGTCGCGACCACCGTCGCGGTCGGCGTGCACGCCCTCGCCGCGGGCATCGCGCCGCCGACCGGCTGCACCACGGCCGGCCCGGGGTTCGCCGAGGTGCCGCTGCCCGGCTTCGACGAGATCGTGATCGGCGGGCACGACGTCAGCACCGTGCCGCTGGGGCAGCGAGCCGAGCAGCTCGCCGCGTCGGGCATGATCCCCAGCGCGATCGTCGCGGCCGTGCGCGACGAGCTCGACCGCACCGACGCCGAGATCCGACCCGCCATTGCCCCCGACGAGCACGGCGGCACTCAGCGCGACGTGGTCTCCCGGCTCGCGGCCGACATCATCGCATTCCGCGACCGGAACGGGCTCGCCCATGTCACCGTCGTCGACGTCTCGTCGACCGAGCCGCTGCCGGCCGACCGACCGGAGTTCCACGACCCCGCCCTGCTGGCCGCTGCGCTCGCCGACCCCGAGCGCGCCGTGCTGCCGCCCAGCTCACTCGCCGCGCTCGCGGCGGTCGAGGCCGGCGCCTCGTTCGCCGGCTTCACCCCGTCGGCCGGACTCGGGCTGCCCGCCCTGCGTGCGATCGCCCAGTCCCGCATCGCATTCGCCGGGCAGGACGGCAAGACCGGCGAGACCCTGCTGCGCACCGTGCTCGCGCCGATGTTCGTCGACCGCGGCATGCAGGTGCTCTCGTGGGCCGGCGCGAACCTGCTCGGCGGCGGCGACGGCCAGACCCTCGCCGACCCCGAGGCCGTGCGCAGCAAGCTCGCGTCGAAGACCCGCGGGCTGCACAGCCTCGTCGGCGACCACGTCGTCGCGCCGCTGCACATCGACAACGTGCCCGACCTCGGCGACGTGAAGACCGCGTGGGATCACGTGCACGCCGAGGGCTTCCTCTCGAGCCGCATCACGCTGCAGACCACGTGGACCGCGTACGACTCGATGCTCGCGGCCCCGCTCGTGATCGACCTCGCTCGACTGCTGTCGCTGGCCGGCGCCGCCGGGGTGCGCGGCGTCGTGCCCGCGCTCGGGAGCTTCTTCAAGGATCCGTGGGGCAGCGACGTGCACGCCTTCGCCGACCAGTCGGCCGCGCTCAGGTCATGGGCGTCCGACCTCGGCGAGCAGGTCACGGGCGCGGATGCCGCGAGCGCCGTCGAGGACGCCGCAGGCGCCGGAGCCGCTGCGGCGCCGACGGCCGAGCCCGTGCCGATCGGCGGGGTGCGGTGACGACGGCCGCCGACGTCCTCGAGCTCGTGCGCGCCCCTGCGGCGCTCACCGTGCTCGGCGACACCGCGGTCGGCGCCCAAGCCGCCGCCGGCGGCTTCTCCCGACGCGGCTGGCTGCTGCCGGTCGCCTCGGTCGCGATCTACAGCGGCGGCATGGCCCTGAACGACTGGGCCGACCGCGACGTCGATGCGGCCGAGCGGCCGGAGCGGCCGATCCCGTCCGGGCGGGTCAGCCCACGGCGAGCGCTCGCCATCGCCGCGGGCCTCGGTGCGATCGGGCTGGCGCTGGCCGCGGCCGGCGGGGGTCGGCGCGGGCTGGCCGTCGCGGCGCCGCTCGTGGCATCCGTCGTCGCCTACGACGTGATCGCGAAGCCGACGGCGGCGGGCCCGCTCGCGATGGCGGCCTGCCGCGGTCTCGACGTGCTGCTCGGCGCCGGCGGATCGTCGCGCGCCCTGCCCGCCGCGCTCGCCGTCGCCGTGCACACGCTCGGCGTCACCGCGCTCTCCCGCGGCGAGGTGCACGGCGGCACGGCGGCCGACACGGGTCTCGCCCTCGTCGCGACCGGAGCCGCGGCCGCCGCCGTCGACTCCGCCGCGAACGGCCTGGGCACGCCTGCCGCCCGGATCGCCGGCGCCGCGGGCTCGGCGGCCTACCTCGCCGCCGCCCTGCCCGGGCAGCTCGCCGCCGTCGAGGACCCGAGCGCGGCGCGGGTGCGCGACGCCACCCGTGCGGGCATCGGGTCGGTCGTGCCGCTGCAGGCCGCCCTCGTCGCCCGCGGCGGCGGCCTCGTGGTCGCGGCGGGCCTGATGGCCGTTCATGCGGCGATCCGCCTCCGCGGGCGGCGGAAGGTCCGCAACGGCGGCAACGGCCAGGGAGACATCACGTGAGCGTGGCGCTGGCCGGGGGACCCAGCGTGCGCGAGGGCCTGGCCGACGCCCGGTTCACGGTCGGCTACGGCACGAACGGCTTCACGGATCATCCGCTCGACGACGTCGTCACCGTGCTCGACTCGCTCGGGTACCGCGGACTCGCGCTCACGCTCGGGCACCCGCACCTCGACCCGTTCGCGAATGACGCCGATCACGTCGCGGCCCGGCTGCGCCGTCGGCTCGACGACCTCGGCTGGCACGTCGTCGTCGAGACGGGCACGCGGTACCTGCTCGACCCGTTCCGCAAGCACCGGCCGAACCTGCTCGACGACGACGCGAGCCTGCGCGAGCTGTTCCTGCGGCGGGCGATCGACCTCGGCGGCATCCTCGGCGCCGACTGCGTGTCGCTCTGGTCGGGCGTCCTGCCCGATGGCGTCGAGGCCGCCGACGCCGCCGACCGGCTCCGCACCCGCCTCGACGGCCTCGTCGGCCGTGCGGTCGACGCGGGCGTTCCGCTCGCGTTCGAGCCGGAGCCCGGCATGCTCGTCGAGACGGTCGCCGACGCGCTCGCGCTGCGTGCCGACCTCGGCGACCCCGAGGCACTCGGCCTGACCGTCGACCTCGGCCACTGCGTCGTGGTGGAGCCCGCCGGAGTCGTCGGCGCACTGCGAGCCGCCGGCCCGCTGCTGCGGAACGTGCAGGTCGACGACATGCTGCCGGCCGCGCACGAGCACCTCGAGCTCGGGCACGGCGCGCTCGACCTCGCTGCGGCGCTGCGCACCCTCGACGAGCTCGACTACCGCGGGCTCGCCGCGATCGAGCTGCCGCGCCATGCGCACGACGCCCCCGGCGTCGCCGCCCGATCGATGTCCGCACTCCGAACCGCCTGGGAGGCACGATGAACCACCTGTGGACCGAGGAGGCCGTGCGGCTGATCGCCGCCGACCCCGACCGCATCGCGGAGCTGTTCCCCGCCGCCGGCCGTGAGGTCGGCCGGGCGCCGCTCGCGCCCGACACCGACCCGCTCGGCCTCACGGCGGGAACCACCGACGACGTGGCGCGCGAGGCGCTCGTCGGCGCCCTGCTCCGCGCGTTGCCGCCCGAGGAGGCGGCGGCCGAACTCGCCGACCTGTACCGCTACGGCGACGACGCCGAGCAGCGCGGCGTGCTGCGCGGGCTCGGGGCGGCCGAGGCATCCGGGTCGCTCGCGGCATCCGCAGACCCGACGAACCCCGACGAACCCGCGGCCGCCGACCCCGTCGTCGCGACCGGCCTGCGCCTGGTCGCCGACGCGCTGCGCACGAACGACCCGCGCCTCGTCGCGGCCGCGCTCGGCCCCTTCGCCGCCGCCCGGCTCGACCAGCACGCGTGGCGGCACGGGGTGCTGAAGGCGCTGTTCATGGGCATCCCGCTCGACGCGGTGGCCGGTCTCGACGACCGCGCCGACGCCGAGCTGGCCCGGATGGCCGCCGGCCTGATCGCCGAGCGCCGCGCGGCATCCCGCACCATCACCGACGACATGACCCGGCTCGCCGCCGGGCACGAGACCCCGAGCACCACCGACCCTACGGAGGACTGACATGCGCATCTTCGACCCGCACATCCACATGAGCTCGCGCACCACGACCGACTACCGGCAGATGTACGCCGCCGGGGTGCGCGCCCTCGTCGAGCCGTCGTTCTGGCTCGGGCAGCCGCGCACCAGCGTGGGCAGCTTCACCGACTACTTCGACGCGCTCATCGGGTGGGAGCGGTTCCGCGCCGCGCAGTACGGCATCCGCCACCACGCCACCATCGGCCTGAACCCGAAGGAGGCGAACGACCCGCGCTGCCGCGAGGTGCTCGACGTGCTGCCCCGCTACCTCGCCAAGGACGGCGTCGTCGCCGTCGGCGAGACCGGTTACGACTCGATGACGCAAGAGGAGGACGAGGTCTTCGCCCGGCACCTCGAGCTCGCGCTCCGGCACGGCCTGCCCGCGCTCGTGCACACCCCGCACCGCGACAAGGCCGCCGGCACGCGCCGCACGCTCGACGTCGTGCGCGAGTCGGGCCTCGCACCCGGCATGGTCGTCGTCGACCACCTGAACGAGACGACGGTGGCGGATGTCGCCGACAGCGGCTGCTGGATGGGCTTCTCGATCTACCCAGACACGAAGATGGACGAGCACCGGTTCGTCGCGATCCTGAAGGAGTACGGCACCGAGCGGATGCTGGCCAACAGCGCCGCCGACTGGGGCCACTCCGACCCGCTGAAGACCCTCGCGACCGCGAACGCCATGCTCGACGCCGGGTTCACCGCCGACGACGTCGACCTCGTGCTCTGGCGCAACCCGGTCGCGTTCTACGGGCAGAGCGGTCGGCTGAACCTCGATCCGGTGCCCGGGTTCGAGGAGGCGACGGATGCCGCGGCGCCGGCGCCATCGGCCACGGCGCCGTCCACCCCGGTGCCGTCGGCCCCCGTGTCGTCGACCCCCGTGTCGTCGACCTTCGAGGGCAACTCCGTGCTGCGGGGGGTGCCGGCCTGATGGAGCTCTCGTACTGCACCAACGTGCACCCGGCCGAGGACCTCGACGGCGTGCTCGACCAGCTCACCCGGTACGCCGGCCCTGCGCGTCGTGCCGCGGGCCTCGACCGGCTCGGCGTCGGCCTCTGGCTGCCGGCGCCGCTCGCGCATCGGCTCGCCGAAGACCCCGGCGCACGCGAACGCCTGCGCGCCGGGCTCGAGGCCGAAGGGCTCGAGGTGCGCACGATCAACGCGTTCCCGTTCACGGCGTTCCACGCCGAGGTCGTGAAGCTCGACGTCTACCGGCCCGACTGGACCGACCCGAGGCGCGCCGACTACACCCTCGACTGCGCGCGCGTGCTCGCCGACCTCCTGCACGATGGCGCGGTCGGCAGCATCTCGACGCTGCCGCTCGGCTGGCGATTCCCGTGGACCCCCGCCGAGGACGACGCCGCGACGGCGGCGCTCGACCGCGTCTCGACCGGATTGCGCGAGCTTCGAGACCGCACGGGCCGCACCATCCGGCTCGCGATCGAGCCCGAGCCGGGCTGCGTGCTCGACACCGTCGACGACATCGTCGAGTGGCTCTCGCCCCGGCTCGGTCCTGGCCGCCTCGACCCGGAGTTCATCGGCATCTGCCTGGACACCTGCCACCTCGCCGCCTCGTTCGCCGACCCGGCCGAGACCGTGCGCAGGGTCGGGCGCGCCGGCATCCGGATCCCGAAGGTGCAGGCCTCGGCGGCCCTGCACATCGCGGACCCGTCGGAACCGGCCGCCCGCGAGGCGCTCGCGGCGTTCGCCGAGCCGCGCTACCTGCACCAGACGCGCGCGCTCGCACCCGACGGCGTCGTGCTGCGCGCCGACGACCTGCCCGACGCGCTCGACGAGGTTGCGGGGCTCCGCACCGACGGCCCGTGGCGCGTGCACTTCCACGTGCCGCTGCACCTCGAGCCCGAGGCGCCGCTGTCGTCGACGACCGACGTGCTGCGGCGCGCCGTGGCCGCCGTGCGCGAGCTCCCCGATGGCGACAGCGCCCACCTCGACGTCGAGACCTACACGTGGACCGTGCTCCCGGGCGGCGCCGGCGACCTCGTCGAGGGCATCGCCGCCGAGCTGCGGTGGGCCGCCGGCGAGCTGCTCGGCGACCCGGCGGGAGCGGCTCCCGGCGCGGCGCGCCCGGCCGCGGCATCCGGCGCCGTGGGGGTGGCCTCGTGACCCGGGTGCTGCTGCTCGACGTCGTCGGGCTCACCGCCCGCGCCCTGTCGCAGATGCCGCGCCTGCGGGCGCTCGCAGCCGGCGGCGCGACCGCCCGACTCGGCACCGTGCTGCCCGCCGTCACCTGCAGCGTGCAGTCGACCATGCTCACGGGGCTCGCTCCGGCGCAGCACGGCATCGTCGGCAACGGCTGGTACCACCGCGACATCGGCGAGGTGAACCTCTGGCGCCAGCACAACGCGCTCGTCGAGGGCGAGAAGGTGTGGGAGACCGCCCGCCGCCGCTCGCCCGGCTTCACGACGGCGAACGTGTGCTGGTGGTACGCGATGGGCGCGACGACCGACCTGACGGTCACGCCCCGGCCGGTGTACCACGCCGACGGGCGCAAGTCCCCCGACGCCTACACGCGGCCGCCCGCCCTGCACGACCGGCTCGTGGGAGAGCACGGCGAGTTCCCCCTCTTCCACTACTGGGGGCCGACCGCGTCGATCGCCTCGACGCGGTGGATCGTCGAGTCCACCCGGTCGATCCTGCGCGAGGAGGCGTCCGACCTCGTGATGGCGTACCTGCCGCACCTCGACTACGACCTGCAGCGCTTCGGACCCGACTCGCCCGAGGCCGACCGCGCGGCCGCCGAGCTCGATGCCGTGCTCGCGCCACTGCTCGACGACGCCGTCGCCGCGGGCGCGACCGTCATCGCCGTCGCGGAGTACGGCATCGCCCCCGCCGACCAGCCCGTCGACGTGAACCGGGCCCTGCGTCGCGCCGGACTGCTCGAGGTGCACGAGCAGCAGGGACGCGAGCTGCTCGACCCGACGACCTCTCGCGCGTTCGCCGTCACCGACCACCAGGTCGCCCACGTCTACGTGCACGACCCCGCCGACGTGCCGCGCGTGCGCGACCTGCTGCGCGGGCTCGACGGCGTCGACGAAGTGCTCGATCGTGAGGCGCAGGCCAGGTACGGACTCGACCACGCCCGCTCGGGCGAGCTCGTCGTCGTCGCCCGCCCCGGCGCCTGGTTCACCTACTACTACTGGCTCGACGACGACCGGGCCCCCGAGTTCGCGCGCGGCGTCGACATCCACCGCAAGCCCGGGTACGACCCCGCCGAGCTGTTCTTCGACCCGGCGGACCCTCGGGCGAAGCTCCGCGCCGGCCTCGGCCTCGTGCGCAAGAAGCTCGGCTTCCGTTACGCGATGAACGTCGTGCCGCTCGACCCGACCCACGTGCGCGGCACCCACGGGCGCCTGCCCGAATCCGACGCGGACACGCCGCTCCTCATCAGCTCGGATGCCGCGCTGCCCTTCTGGGACACGGCCGCCGAGCTGGTGCCCGCCGCCCGCGTGCGCGACCTCGTGCTCGAGGCCGCGCGCGTGCCGGAGCCGGCGGCGACGCCGTGAGCGACGTGCTGGCGGGCGAGGGCGCGGGGGCGGTCACGGCGACGGCTGTGGCCGGCCCTGGGGGCGAAGGTCTCGTCGAGGAGGTCGTGCTCCTCGACGAGGCCGGTTCGCCGGTCGGCACCTTCGCCAAGTCCCTCGTGCACGGCTTCGACACCCCGCTGCACCTCGCCTTTTCGTGCTACGGCTTCGACGCCGACGGGCGGATGCTGCTGACCCGCCGTTCGCTCGCGAAGCGCACGTGGCCCGGCGTCTGGACGAACGCCTGCTGCGGCCACCCGCAGCCCGGCGAGGACCCGGTCGACGCGGTGGCCCGGCGGGTGCGTTCGGAGCTCGGCGTCGAGCCCCGCGACATCCGGCTCGTGCTGCCCGAGTTCCGCTATCGGGCGGTCGACGCGAGCGGACTGGTCGAGCACGAGGTGTGCCCGGTGTACTTCGCGGAGCTGCCGACCGACCTCGCGCCCGACCCCGACGAGGTCGTGTCGTGGGTCTGGGTCGAGCCCGCCGACTTCCTCGCGACGGCCGAGCGCGCGCCGTACCTGCTCAGCCCGTGGAGCGTGCTCCAGGCGGCCGAGTTCCGCCGGGAGGGGTTGCTCGCAGCGGGCTGAGCCGGCCAACGGCCGTTCTCCGGATGCCGCGCCCGACACGCCGCTCCCGACGCGCGACACGCCGTGCAGGGGGCCTGGCTCATCCGGAGTTCGGCCGAGGCTCTCGCCGCATCAGCGCCGCGCGTGCCGCCGCACCCACTCGTGCATCACGATCGCGGCCGCCGCACTCGCGTTGATCGAGCGCGTCGAGCCGTACTGCGTGATCTCGACGACGCGATCGGATGCCGCGATCGCCTCGTCGCTGAGCCCCGGCCCCTCCTGCCCGAAGAGCAGCACGCACCGCTCGGGCAGCTCGACCGCGTCGACCGGTTCGGAGCCCTCGACGTTGTCGACCGCGATGATCGGCAGGCCCTGCTGCTCGGCCCAGGCGACGAAGTCGGCGACATCCGGGTGGTGCAGCACGTGCTGGTAGCGGTCGGTGACCATGGCGCCGCGCTTGTTCCACCGGCGGCGGCCGATGATGTGCACCGTCTCGGCGGCGAACGCGTTGGCGCTGCGCACGATCGAGCCGATGTTCAGGTCGTGCTGCCAGTTCTCGATCGCGACGTGGAACGGATGCCGGTGCAGGTCGAGGTCGGCCACGATCGCGTCCATGCTCCAGTAGCGGTAGCGGTCGATGACGTTGCGGGTGTCGCCGTGCTCGAGCAGCTCGGGGTCGTACTGCGGCTCGTCGGGCCACTCGGCTCGACCGCCGGGCCACGGCGGCACGCCGTGAGGCAGCGTCGGCTCGGGGTGCTCCGGCTCGGGGAACCCGGGCTCCTGCGGCTCGGGCTGCGGCTCGGGCTGGGCCTCTGCGCGGTCATCGGTCACGCGCCAACGCTACCCGCGTCGTACGCGATCCGCGGTTTCGGTATGCCTAAATATTGCTAGGGTTTCGGTATGCCGAAAACTCTCGACGACGAGACCACGCAGCCCGGGCGACCCGAGGCGACGGCGACGGATGCCGCGGGCCGCCGTGCTGCGACATCCGCCCCTCGTCTCGCGTGGCTGATCGGCCCCGCCCTCGTGGCCGGCGTCGCCTACCTCGACCCCGGCAACGTCGCGAGCAACATGACGGCCGGAGCCCAGTACGGCTACCTGCTCGTGTGGGTCGTGGTCATCGGCAACGTCATGGCCTGGCTGATCCAGTACCTCTCGGCCAAGCTCGGCGTCGTCACCGGCAAGAGCCTGCCGGAGGTGCTCGGCGAGCGCATCGGCAACCGCTGGGGCCGGCGGGCGTACTGGCTGCAGGCCGAGGCCGTGGCCATGGCGACCGACATCGCCGAGGTCATCGGCGGCGCGGTTGCGCTGAACCTGCTGTTCGGCGTGCCGCTCGTGTGGGGCGGGCTCATCACCGGCACGGTCTCGCTCGTGCTGCTCGTGATCCAGTCGCGACGGGGCGCGCGTCCGTTCGAGTTCGTCATCATCGGATTGCTCGTGATCATCGCCGTGGGATTCAGCGTCGGCGTCTTCGTCGCTCCGCCCGACCCGGCCGGCGTGCTCGGCGGGCTCGTGCCGCGCTTCGAGGACGCGAACTCGGTGCTGCTCGCCGCCTCCATCCTCGGCGCGACGATCATGCCGCACGCGATCTACGCGCACTCGGCCCTCGCCCGCGACCGGTTCGCGCCGAACCGCCGCGCCGAGACGAACGCCGTGCCGACCGCCCGCCTGCTCGTCGCGACCCGGTGGGACGTCACGATCGCCATGGTCATCGCGGGCACCGTGAACCTCTGCATCCTGCTGCTCGCGGCCGCGAACCTCGCCGGCGTCGAGGGCACCGACAGCCTCGAGGGCGCCTACGCCGCATTGCAGGTCTCGCTCGGCCCGATCATCGCGACGCTGTTCGCGGTCGGCCTGCTCGCATCCGGGCTCGCGTCGACCTCGGTGGGCGCCTACGCGGGCGCCGAGATCATGCACGGACTGCTGCACGTGCGCGTACCGCTCATCGCGCGCCGACTGGTGACCCTCATCCCCGCCCTCGTGATCCTCGCGCTCGGCTTCGACCCGACGCTCTCGCTCGTGCTCAGCCAGGTCGTGCTCTCGTTCGGCATCCCGTTCGCGCTCATCCCGCTCATCTCCGTCACCGCGAAGCGAAGCGTGCTCGGGCGGTTCTCGAACCACTGGGCGACGACGGCGGCCGGCATCGCGGCATCCGTCTTCCTCATCACGCTGAACGGCGTGCTGCTCTGGCTGGTGTTCACCGGGGCGTGACGACGTTCGCCGGGACTCGGCCGGCGAATATCACGGATGCCGCGGGCTGACACTCAGGCGGTTGCCAGCCTTCGCACGGGCGGGCCGGACTCCGCCGTCATCTCGGGCCTCCGGGCGGTGGGCCCGTGTGGGAATCCGCGCTCGCGGGGTCGGATTCCGGGCGCGTCGCGGCATCCGCCCAAACCGTTCCACCCACCGCACCGGATCGCCTGATGTGCCGGACGTGAGGGTTCCGAACGGGAACCGACACCGGCACGTGGAGAGGAAAGGGTTCATCTCATGAACACGTTCACCACCAAGCGCACCCTCGTCGGAGCGGCAGCCATCGCCGCCGCCGGACTCGCCGCCGCGGGCGTCGCAGCCCCCGCCATGGCCGACGACCGGGTCGGCGACGAGACGAGCATCACCGAGTCGGCCACGTCGACCGACCTCTTCGGCGACACCGGGCTCCGCGGCGTCACCGACCTGCTCGACCTCGGCCCCGTGTCGTTCGACGACCTCGGCAACATCACGAGCCGGGCGCCCATCACGGGCGGCGACGTCTCGAACGAGAGCCCCGTCGTGGTCGCCCCCGGCGACATCGCGTCCGACATCGGCTCGGGCAACGGCGACATCGGCTCGGGCAACGTCGTCGGATCGGGCAACGACGTGCAGGCGCCGATCGGCTCGGGCAACGAGACGAACGTCGACCTCGGCGGCGTGAGCGACCTCGTGGACGTAGGCGACGTCGGCGACGTGTCGGGCTCGGTCGGCGACGTGACCGGTTCGGTCGGCGACATCGTCGGTGACGTGACCGGCTCGGTCGACGGCCTGGCCGACGACATCACGGGCGATCTCGACCTCGGCGGCCTGCTCGACTGACACGCACCTCCCCTGCGGGGCCCGAGCCATGGCGGCTCGGGCCCCGACTGCGTCGGCGGCTCCCGCTACGGTGAACGCGTGACCGACCACGCCCCGCTGACCGCGGCCGACCTCGCCGGCATGCTCGCGAGGGGCGCCGACCTGCCGCGCGAGCTCGCGACGCAGCAGGAGCCCGACGCGGCATCCGCCCTGCCCGTGGTCGTCGACGAACGCGGCGACCGGGTCTTCACCGACGTGGCGTACGCGCGGCTCGGCGGGTTCCGGCCGCTCGTGCTCGACCTGCGCGTGCCGCCGTCGGCGGGCCCGATGCCCGTCGTGCTCTACCTGCACGGCGGGGCGTTCCTGTGGGGCAGCCACCACGGACCGCTCTTCGGCATCGCCGAGGCCCTCGCCGACGCCGGCATCGCCACAGCCTCGGCGCAGTACCGGCTCGACGGCGAGGCACCGTTTCCCGCCTCGCTGCACGACGTGCACGCGGCGATCCGCTGGCTGCGGGTCGTCGGGCCCGAACTCGGCCTCGACGCCGACCGCATCGGCATCATGGGCGAGTCGGCCGGTGGGTTGCTCGCCGTCTTCGCCGGCCTGCGCCCGAGCGACCCGGCGCTCGTCGGGCGGGTCGGCATCGTCGACGCCGAGGCCCGCGTCGACGCGGTGGTCGGCTGGTACGCCTACACGGGATCGGTGCTCGAGGAGCACCCCGACCCCGAGGTCGTCTCGTGGGCGTCACCGATGAGCCATGTCGGTGCGGATGCCGCGCCGATGCTGCTCTTCCACGGCGACGCCGACACCCTGGTCCCCCAGACGAACAGTTCCGACCTGGTCGCCGCCCTCGCAGCGGCGGGTGTCGAGGCGGAGTTCGCACCGGTTCCCGGCGCCGCGCACGTCTTCGAGGGCGGCGATCCGTCCCCCGTCGTCGCCCGCACGGCCGCGTACTTCGCCGAGCGCCTCGGCGCCGTTCCCGGCGCGCACCGCAGCGCGCAGACGTGAGACCACCCCGGGCGCCGGCACGGAATTGCGGCACCCGGGGTGGTCGTCGTTCATCCGCGGCTCAGCCGCGGACGGTCTCTCAGCGGCGCGAGAAGTCGTGCGTCCACACCGACGTCGACCCTTCCGCGATCGCATTGCCCGCCTTCGGCACGGCGGCCACCGTGACCTCGGCGCGGGGCGCCTTGTACAGGCCCGCCTTCACCCGCTTGCCGTCGAGGTAGTAGTCGACGTCGCGGTCGATCGGCACGACGACGTAGTCGAGCAGGAAGCCACGCGGGTCGAGGAACAACGGCTTCGTGGCCTTCACGGGCGTCGTCGTGATCGGCACGTTCGCCCAGTCGAGGTCGCTCGCGAGGTAGTACGACGTGTACGCCGGCTGGTTGTACGTCGTCTGCTGGCGGGCGGTCTCGACCCGGTACTGCGGGTCCTGCATGAGCGTCGTGAGCTTGTGCGTCGTGACCTCGGTCGTCGAGTAGATGCGCAGCGCGCTCGAGTCGGTCGTGCGCACGAGCAGCTCCTCCCGCCAGTCGCCGAGCACGTCGGCGACGAGCGACGGGTTGCCCTTCGTTCCGTTGTTCGTGAGCGTGCCGGCGGCCGTGAGCAGCGTTCCGCGGGTCCAGTCGTCGATGGTCGGCGTCTGGGTTCCTCTGCCGTTCACGATCTGCGTCGTGAGGTCGCCGGCCCAGCGGATCGACATGTTCGTGCCGGGCGTCGCCGTCGAGAGGATCTCGCCCGTCGCGCTCAGCAGTCCGCTCGCCTCGGTGCCGCCGGGCATGCTCGACCACACCTCGATGCCGGGCACGTCGGCCCGCACGTCGCCGATCATCGCACGGCCGGTGTCGCGGCCCGAGTAGGCGCCGAAGAGCGATTCGCCCGTCGCGGCATCCCGCAGCACCGAACCGTAGGGAGCGCCCGCGGCGCCCTCGTGGGCCGTCCAGACCTCGACGCCGGGTCGTGCCGGGTCGATGTCGGTGACGTGCATCGCGTCGCCGTGGCCGAGGCGCACGTTCGCGCCCGGGTTCGCGCTGCCCTCCGGCAGCACGTCGAACGAGCTGTAGAGCAGGCTGCCGTCGTCATCGATCGTGGCCGAGCCGTAGACGAGCTCCTGCCTGCCATCGGCATCCACGTCGGCGAAGCTCAGCGAGTGGTCGCCCTGCGTCGTGATCGTCGCGAATTCGGGATCGGTGCCGTCGCGCCCGTGGGGCGAGTCGTTGAACGGGTTCGTCATGGGCACGTGGCCGCTGTCGACGTCCCAGCGCTGGCTGAGGCTCTCGCCGTCCCAGTCGTACGCCGTGACGGTGGAGCGCGTGTAGTAGCCGCGGGCGAAGACCGCCGAGGGGTGCTCGCCGTCGAGGTAGCCGACGCCCGAGAGGAACCGGTCGACCCGGTTGCCGGGCTCGATGCGGGCCATCGCGTAGTCGCCCCAGAGCAGGCCGTCGTCATCGCGGCCGGGGGTGTAGGCGACCGTCTGCAGCTCCTCGCCGGTGGCGCTGTCGAAGACCGTGAGGTACTCGGGGCCCTCGACGATGAAGCCCTCGAAGTTGCGCAGCGCGTTGCGCGTGCTGCGCGCGGGGGCGTAGACGTCGATGAAGTAGTCGACGAGTTCTTCTGCGCTCTCGCGGCTCAGCGGATAGTCGTGGGTCACCGGGATGCCGAACGCCTCCTCGAGCGTCGCCGGCCAGTGGCCCGCCACGACCTCGGGGTGCTCGGCCCATCCCTGGAACACCTCGACGAGGTGCTCCTCGTAGTCGGCCGCGCTCATGCGGTAGTCGTCGGCATTGGAGTACCCGGCCGCGACATCCGCCTCGGGCATCGTGATGTACGACTCGCTCGCGACCGAGCCGTCGGCGCCGTAGCGGATCGACTTCGTGCCCGGCGCCGTCTTCAGCATCGTCTCCGACCGGCCGTCGCCGTCGAAGTCGTAGACGAGGAACTGCGTGTAGTGCGCGCCCGCACGGATGTTCACGCCGAGGTCGAGGCGGTTCAGCAGCGTGCCGTCGAGTTCGTAGGTGTCCAGGTAGACGGTGCCCGTGTAGCCGACCTGCGAGACGTCCTTCGAGTTCGACGGGTCCCACTTCACGAGGTACTCGTACGCCCCGTCGCCGTCGACGTCGCCGACCGAGACGTCGTTCGCCGAGTAGGTGAACGCCTCGCCCTTCGGCGTCACGCCGTCGGCGGGCTTCTGCAGCGGCAGGTCGTGGAATCCCTGCTCCCACGCCGATACGGGGGCGGATGTCGCGAGCTCGACGCCGTTGACCACGGGCGCGACCGTGTACTGCGCCGAGGCGGTGCCCGCGGCATCCGCGTAGTTGGTGCTGTCGGTGACGGTCGCGATGCGCTCGCCATCGCGGTACACGGCGAAGTCCGGCCCGGCGAGGCCGGTGTCGGTGGCGCCCGTGGCCTCGGTGGTGAGCAGGCGCCAGCTGAGGAACACGCCCTCGCCGGTCGAGACGGCGACGAGTCCGCGGTCGAGGGTCTCGAGCTGCGGGGTGGGCGCGGCGGGCTGGTGGCGGGTGGTCGCGGCATTCGTGGTCGCGGCGGTCGCGGCGGTGACTGTCGAGGCCTGGCTCGCGGCCTGGCTCGCGGCCGGTTGCGCGGCCGCAGCCTGCGCCGAGCCGGCGATCAGGCAGCCCGCGGCGACGACCGCCAGGGCAGCGCGGAACGGATGGGTACCGAGATTCATCGTCGAATCCTTCTCTGGGCGGAGCCCGTTGGGATAACGCTTTCCGTGCGTGACCGAACCTATCCACCGTTCGAGGGGTGGTCAAGGTCTCGCGGCACATTTGACACGATTCAGTCCACGCCTGCCGGCCTCACTCATGGGCCGTGATGTCGCGCGAACTGCGCGCATCTGCCGGATCCGCCGACGATTTGCGCGACATCACCGCAATGATTGCCTGCGCGCCCACGCCCGCCCGCCACCGGCATCCGGGACTCAGGCGAACGCGCGCGAATCCGGCCGCGAACCGGCGGATCGTCCTGAATTCGCGCCGAAGGCCTGAACCCGAAGCGATATCGTCGGGGCCCGAGCCGCACCGGCGGCCCCGATCCCGACGCCCCGCCCGCACCCCGATATCCTGAGTGCGATGCCAGCCACCAGCCCCGCGATCGAGGACTACCTCAAGACGGTGTACGCCCACACCGAGTGGCAGCCCGACCCGATCACGCCGAAGGCCCTGGCCGACAAGCTCGGCGTGGCCCCGTCATCCGTCACTGAGATGGTGAAGAAGATGGCCGCGCAGGGGCTCGTCGCGCATGTGCCCTACGGCCCTCTTCGGCTGACGGATGCCGGTCGCGAACGCGCGCTCGCGGTCGTGCGACGGCACCGGCTCATCGAGACCTGGCTCGTCGCCGAGATGGGCTACGCGTGGGACGAGGTGCACGACGAGGCCGAGGTGCTCGAGCATTCGCTGAGCGACCGGCTGCTCGAGGCGATCGACGTGCGACTCGGGCGTCCGGCGCGCGATCCGCACGGCGATGCGATCCCGTCGGCGTCGGGCGAGGTCGCGAGCGAGCCGTTCGTGCTGCTCTCCGAGGCACCGAGCGCGCACGTGGGCCGCGTCATCCGCATCAGCGACCGCGACCCAGAGGTGCTGCGCGAGCTCGAGCGTCGCGGCATCCGCCCCGGTGTCGAGATCGAGGTGACGGATGCCGCGGACGAACTCGTGACCCTGCAGGCCGCGGGCGGGGCGGGCGAGCTGCCGCGCGAGGTCGCCTCGGCCATCTGGGTCACGGCCTGAGCCGAACGCGGGCCTGGATGACGTCGAACAGGTTGCCGTCGGGATCCGCGAGCACGATGTAGTCCGCGTCGTCCTCGTAGCGCCAGTCCACGCGCGAAGCTCCGAGCTCGAGGATCCGCGCGACCTCGCCCGCCAGGTCCGAGGCGTACAGGTCGAGGTGGTGCCGCCGCCGCCCGTTCGGCGCCGACCCGACCTGTGCGATCGCGAGTTGCAGCCCGGTGCCGTCCTTCGGAACGAGCACGGCCCAGTCGTCGTCGGGCGCCTCTCGAAGCACGTACCCGAGCACTGCCGTCCAGAAGGCGATCGCCTGGGGGACGTCGCGCACGCCCCAGACGATCGACCCGATGCGCGTCGTCATCCGCCGACTCTCTCAGACGCGGTGCGTCGCCACCATGGCCGTCGGCCGAGCAAGGCCCGGCGACCGAGGCCCGGCGACCCGGCACGGCCGCCGGCACGCCGCCCGCTCGACGCCGCATGACCGGCGGGCGACATCCGCCCCTGTTAGGCGCGGTCGTGGAGGGTGATCTGGTATCCATCGGGGTCGGCGAAGGTGAAGGTGCGACCGAACGGGCCGTCGATCGGCGACGCGACGATCGGGTGGCCGTCGCTGACGAGGGCATCGTGGATAACCTGCACGTCGGTGGCGTGGAGCCAGATCGCCGCGCCGATGCCGGGCTGGGCGGCGGATGCGAGATCAATGCCGGGGACGATGTCCCTGAGGGCGAACGCGATCGGGGTCGTCTCGAACACGACGGCGTGGGGAGGCCCTGCCTGAGAGCGCACGAGGCCGAGGTACTGCTCGTAGAACGCCTGCGACGCGGCGAGGTCGCGAACCTGGAGGGAGAGGAAGTCGGGGCCGGTGGCTGGCATGCGGATGCTTCTTTCGTTTCATGTCAGTTATCTGACATGAAACAATCTATGTCAGAATACTGACATGAGTCAAGGCGGAGTCGGCATCGACCTGGATACCTCACTGGGCTACCTGCTCAAGGAAGCCTCGAGCGCCCTCCGCGCGGCCATGGAGGCCGTGCTGCGCCCGCTCGGCATGACCGTGACCCACTACTCGTGCCTCGAACTGCTCGCGCAGCGCCCCGGCCTCTCGAACTCGGAGCTCGCCCGAGGCGCGTTCGTGACGCGGCAGTCGATGAACGTGCTGCTGCAGGCCCTCGAGCGAGACGGCTACGTGACCCGGCCGGTGGAGGCCCGCGTCGGAAAGGTCCTGCCCGCCCGGCTCACGCCGCTCGGGCGACGGAGCCTCGAAGAGGCGACGGCCGCGGTCCGATCCGTCGAGGTGAGGATGCTCGGCGGCATGACGCCGGAAGAGCAGTCCGGTGCGTTCCGGATCCTGCAGAGCATGGTCCACGCCCTGCGCGACGACAGCGCGCCCTCGGCTCGATAGCGCCCGGGGAGAAACCCACCCTCCCGGGAATCGCCATCGTCATGCACGATTGAGGCATGGGAGCCCCAGGAACCCGCAAGACGCCCGAACCGACCGATGACCAATGGCGCCGCATGCTCCGCTACGGCACGGCCACGCGCGCCGAGCCCGGCGACGTGCTCTTCGCCGCGGGCGACCGCTGGTACGACCTGGTGCTCGTCGAGTCGGGCGCCGTCGACATCGTGCGCGAACCGCTGAAGTGGATCGAGGAGACGCGCATCGCCACGCTCGGCCCGCGCTCGTTCGCGGGCGAGCTCGGCCTGCTCAACGGGCAGCGTGCGTTCCTCACCGCACGCGTGTCTGAGCCCGGCCTCGTGCACCGCATCGACCACGCGTCGTTGCAGCGCATGATGGCCGAGGACGACGAGCTCTGCGACCTCATGCTGCGCACGCTCTGGGCGAGGCGCGAGCAGCTGCGCCGCGGGCCGGCCGCCTGGACGCTGAAGATCATCGGCTCGGGTCGCTCGCGTGACGCGGTCGCGCTGCGGCGATACGCCGAACGGCTCGACCTCGTGCACACGTGGGCCGACATCGACGACCCGGAGGTTGCGACGGCGTACGCGAACCACGGGTTCTCGACCGACGACCTGCCCGTCGCGATCGTGCAGGGCGAGAACCTGCCGAACGCGACCCCGGGCGAGCTCGCCGAGCTGCTCGGCCTGGCCTACGCCGCCGAAGACGACGCGACCGTCGACCTCGCGGTGGTCGGTGCCGGGCCGGCCGGGCTCGCCGCCGCGATCTACGGCGCGTCCGAGGGGCTGCAGACCGTGCTCCTCGACGCGGTCGCCCCGGGCGGCCAGTCCTCGGCGACCTCCCGCATCGAGAACTACCTCGGGTTCCCGTTCGGCGTCAGCGGCGACGACCTCACCGCACAGGCCTCGCTGCAGGCGATCAAGTTCGGCGTGCACGTCATCGCGCCGTGCGAGGCCGTGCGGCTCGATCCCGGCACCGGCCCCCTCGAACTCACGCTCGCCGACGGGGCGGTCGTGCATGCACGCGCCGTGGTCGTCACGACCGGGGTCGCCTACCGCTCGCTCGACCTCGACCGGTGGAAGGAGTTCGAGGGCGCCGGCATCCACTACGCCGCCTCGACGCTCGAGCTGCGCCAGGTGGCGGGCGGCGAGGTCGTCGTGGTCGGCGGAGCCAATTCAGCCGGCCAGGCCGCAGTCGCCCTCGCCGCGAGCGGATGCCGCGTGCACCTCGTGGTGCGCGCCGACGACCTCGGGCGGCAGATGTCGAGCTACCTCGTCGACCGCATCACCGAAGACGTGCGCATCGACGTGCACACCGGCACGCAGGTGACCGCGCTCGACGGCGGCGACGTGCTCGAGCGGGTCACCCTCTCGAGCCAGGGGGGCACAGGCGAGCAGGCCATCGAGTGCCGCGGACTGTTCTGCTTCATCGGCGCCGAGCCCGCCACCGACTGGCTCGGCGAGTTCGAACGCGACGACGACGGGTTCCTGCACACGGGCGCCGACGTGGTCGGCCTCGGCGAGGCGTGGCGCGACCTCGGACGCATGCCGCTGCCGTTCGAGACCTCCGTGCCGCGGGTCTTCGCGGCCGGCGACGTGCGCCGAGGTTCGATGAAGCGCGTGGCCGCCGCCGTGGGCGAGGGGTCGAGCGCCGTCGCCTCCGTGCACCGGGCGCTGGCCGCGGCGGAGGTGTTCGCATGAGCGAGTTCGCCCCTGCACCCTCCGGCACCGGATGCGGCGACTGCGACGAGGGCGGCGGCTGGTGGTTCCACCTGCGCCGCTGCGTCGACTGCGGCCGGGTCGGATGCTGCGACTCCTCGCCCGCGCAGCACGCGCGCCGGCACTCCGAGCAGACCGGGCACCGCGTCGCGACCTCGTTCGAGCCGGGCGAGCACTGGTTCTGGGATTACGTCGACGAGACGTCGGCGCCCTCGGTTCCGCTCAGTCCGCCGTTCTCACGGCCCGACGAGCAGCCGGCGCCCGGGCCCGACGGGCGCGTCCCCGCCGACTGGCGCGCGCTGCTGCACTGACGACCTCAGGCCCGGTGTGAGGGCGAGCGGATGTCGCAGACGCACGCTCGCGGCATCCGCCCGCCGTCTGCACCCCGGCCGCCCGCGGCATCCGTTCGCCTCGCCACCGTCACCCGTCCGTGACCTGCGCCGCCTAGTCTGGAGCACATGGGACGACGCGAAGAGGTCGAGTGCTGGCTGACCGACATGGACGGCGTGCTCGTGCACGAGAACCACGCGCTGCCCGGCGCCGCCGAGCTGCTGCAGCAATGGGAGGACGCCGGCACGCCCTACCTCGTGCTCACGAACAACTCCATCTTCACCGCGCGCGACCTCTCGGCAAGGCTCCGTTCGAGCGGGCTGAATGTGCCTGAAGACCGCATCTGGACCTCCGCGCTCGCGACGGCCGACTTCCTGAAGTCGCAGCTGCCCGGCGGCACCGCCTTCGTCATCGGCGAGGCCGGCATCACGAGCGCGCTGCACGAGGCCGGCTTCATCATGACCGAGACGAACCCCGACTACGTGGTCGTCGGCGAGACGCGCAACTACTCGTTCGACGCGATCACGAAGGCGATCCGCCTCATCGGCGCCGGCGCGCGCTTCATCGTCACCAACCCCGACGCCACCGGCCCGTCGAAGGACGGCCCCATGCCGGCCACCGGCGCGATCGCCGCGCTCATCACGAAGGCGACGGGCATGGAGCCCTACGTCGTCGGCAAGCCGAACCCGATGATGTTCCGCTCGGCGTTGAACAAGATCGGCGCGCACTCCGAGAACACCGCCATGATCGGCGACCGCATGGACACCGACATCGTCGCGGGCATCGAGGCCGGCCTGCACACGATCCTCGTGCTCACGGGCATCAGCGACCAGGCCGAGATCCAGAAGTACCCGTTCCGGCCCGACGAGATCCTCGGCGGCGTGCAGGAGCTGCTCCGCAAGGACCCCGTCGAGACCGAGCTCTAGCGAGCCGTCAGGCCGCGGTCTCCTCGGGCGCGGCCTTCGCCGATTTCGCGGCCTTCGCCGCCGTCGCCGTCGCCGCGTCCTCGGGCTCGGCGTCGAGCCGCTCGCGCAGCTCGGCATCGAGGTCGAGCTCGGCCGCACCGAGCACCTCCTCCAGCTGCGCCACGGTCGACGGCCCCGCGACCGGGATCACGGGCACCTCGCGCCCGAGCAGCCACGCGAGCGCGACCTGGTTCGGGGTCGCGCCGGCCTCGCGCGCCACCTCGTGCAACAGCCGGATCCGCTCGTGCGTCGTCGGGTGGTCGACCCCGCCCCACAGGGTCTTGTCGGTGCGCGTGAACGCGCCCTGGTGCAGCGGCGAGTACGCCGTCACGGCGAGCGGGGGCCGGCCGTCGACGCCCGTGGAGGCGGCGTACGAGAGCAGCTCGGGCGTGACGAAGTTCTGCCGCCCGAGCTTCGGCGCCGGATAGATGTAGCTGTGCTGCTGCTGCACGAGTCCGTACGGCGCGACGCCCTGGCGCAGCGCCTCCTCGCGGGCCTCGACGACGCGCCAGACGGCGACGTTCGAGATGCCGGAGATGCCGATGAGGCCCTCGTCCTGCAGCGCGCCGAACGCGCCGACGGTCTCGGCGAGCGGGGTCTCGAGGTCGTCGACGTGGCCGTAGACGACGTCGAGGTGCTCGACGCCGAGGTGCCTGGCGCTCTCGCGCACCTCGCGATCGACGACGGCGGCGCCGAGTCCCTCGAAGTTCGTCGGGGGCGTGTTGCGGAGCGGCAGGTTCGGGTCGGCCTTTCCGGCGCCGACCTTGGTCGCGATACGGAGTCCGTCGGGGCGCCCGCGGCTCTTCAGCCAGCGGCCGATGACATCTTCGCTGTCGCGGCCGTACCCGAGGCCCCAGTGGTTGTAGTTGTTGGCCGTGTCGATGAACGTGCCGCCGGCCTCGACGAAGCGGTCGAGGATCGCGAACGAGGTCGCCTCGTCGACCTTCGTGCCCATGTACATGGTGCCGAGGCAGATGGTCGAGACGTCGAAGCTGGTGCGGCCGTTGCCGATGGTGCGGTAGCGCATGGTTCCTCCGTGGTGGTCCGAGTGGCGGTTCGAGTGGCGGTCCGAGACGCGTGGGCGTCATGGCAGCTCCGACGCTATGACCCGATCGGTCCGGGCATACACTCCAATCACCGAGTACTCGACCAGACCATTCATCGAAGCGATCCAGGAGCGAGCGGATGCCCCGCAGCACCGAACGAGGCGCGGCCCCGAGCCTCGCGTGGGAGACCCTCCTCGACCTCGGCGATGGCCCTGCGCCCCTGCGCGACCGGCTCGAGCGCAGCATCCGGGACGCCGTGCACCGCGGACTCGTGCCGCCCGGGTCCGCGCTGCCGCCGAGCCGCGTGCTCGCCGAGACCCTCGGCGTCTCGCGATGGGTCGTCACCGAGGCCTACGGCCAGCTCGTCGCCGAGGGCTTCCTCGAGGCCGTGGTCGGGTCGGGCACCCGGGTGCCCCTGCATCCCGTTCGGGTTCCGGATGCCACGACGGCCGGCCGTGCGCCCACGGCCCTCCGTGGCGAGTACCGCCGTCCGCGGTTCGACCTCGGCCCCGGCATCCCCGACCTCCGGCACGTGCCGCGCACACGCTGGGCGGATGCCGTCCGTCGGGCGCTCGACACCCTGGCCGACGGCGAGCTCATGGTCGTCGATCCGCTGGGGCACCCACTCGCCCGCACCGCCGTGGCCGACTCCCTCGCGCGGTCCCGACGGGCCGTCGTCGCGCCCGACGACGTCGTGATCACGCACGGGGCGACCGACGGCATGACGGCCGTGGTCGCGGGCCTGCGCGACGCGGGCCATCGGAGCCTGCTCGTCGAGGACCCGAGCTGGGGTCGGCTGCGCGAGGTCGCTGCATCCGCCGGCCTGACCCCGGTGCCCGTTCCCGTCGACGGCGACGGCGTCGACGTCGCCCTGCTCGAGCAGGCGTGGGCCCGCACCGGCGCCCGTGCGGCCCTCATCACGCCCGCCCACCAGTTCCCGCTCGGCGCGGCGCTCTCGCCGGCTCGACGCGAGGCGATCGTGCGATGGGCGCGCTCGGTCGACGGCGTGCTCATCGAGGACGACTACGACGCCGAGTTCCGCTACGACCGCCGGCCCGTCGCTGCCTTGCAGGGCCTCGCACCCGAGCACGTCGTGCTGGTCGGCTCGCTCTCGAAGTCGATGGCGCAGGCGTTCGGCCTCGGCTGGGCCGTGATGCCCGCCGAACTGCGACGACGGATCCGCCTCGCCGAGCGGCCCCGGCCGTCGGTGCTCGACCAGGTCGCGCTCGCCGGCTTCATCACCTCCGGCGACCTCGAACGGCACCTCCGCGCCGCGCGCGGGCGGTTCCGCCGGCGTCGAGCCGCCCTGCTCGAGGCGTTCGGCCGCGAACTTCCAGACCTCGCCGTGACGGGCATCGCGGCGGGCATGCACGCGATGCTCGAGCTTCCGCCAGGGGTCGCCGCGCGCGACGTGCGGCACGCGGCATCCGCCCTCGAGGTCGCGGTCTCGGATCTCGCCCGCTACCGCGCGACGGCCGTGACGGAGCCCGGCGCGCGCGACGCGCTCGTCGTCGGCTACGGCAACCTCTCGGACGTGCTCGTCGACGAGGCGGTCGCGCGGCTCGCGGCGGCGATCCGCTCGATCGAGCCCGTGCCGTCGGAGCCCGACGGCATCGGCGGCCCGCCGGATTCGCGATCGACGGCTCCGCCTGAAGGTCGCCGGCATCCCGTAGCCTGACTCCGTCGCCGGCCCGAGACCGGCGCCCTCAGACCCTACCGATGCATGCAGAGGTGCGACCGATGACCGACTCCGACCCTGCCACCACGCCCTCGAGCGCACCGTACGCGGGCGTCACACCGCCAGGGCCGACTCCGCCCGGCCCGATTCCACCCGGCCCGACCCCACCCGGCCCGACCCCGACCGACCCGACCCCGCCGAGTGGCGCATCCGGGTCGCCCGCGGCATCCGCCCCACCGCGCCTCGCCGCCTGGCTCTGCGTGCTGCTCGGCGTCGCCTCGGCGACCCTCGGGCTGCTGCCGTGGCTGGCGACCGGCATGCGCCTGCCGCTGCAGAACCTCTGGCAATTCGACACGATGCCCGAGGCGATGCCCATCGTGCTGCTGCCGTTCAGCCAGTACGCGCTCACGAGCATCGTCGGGCTGGTCGTCGTGGGCAGCACGGTCGCGGGCGTTGTCGCGCGCGCCCTTCGCCGACGGATGCCGCGGCGCGGCTTCGCCGGGCTGTTCGCCGGCGTGCTCGCCGTGCAGGTCGTCGCCGTCGCGCAGACCGCCATCGCGGTGCAGGCGGGGC
This sequence comes from Agromyces sp. Leaf222, assembly GCF_001421565.1. NCBI lineage: Bacteria > Bacillati > Actinomycetota > Actinomycetes > Micrococcales > Microbacteriaceae > Agromyces > Agromyces sp. Leaf222. The sequence continues at coordinate 153,944 of NZ_LMKQ01000003.1, forward strand.
TGCAGCAGCGCCTCGAGTCGACGCTGTACCTCGTCGCGCTCATCGCGCTGGCCCTGTTCTCGATCGCCGCGGGCGCGCTCGTGCTGTGGCTCATCGCCCGTGCGCCGCGGGCCGGCGCGCTGATCGGGCTGGCGTTCGGCGCCATCGCCGTGAGCTTCTGGGCGAGCACGCTGCTGCACCCGTTCCTCGGCGTCGCGACCGGCGACGTATCGTGGCTGCTCGGCTGGCTGCGCTGGCTGCCGGCGGTGCTCATCGGCGCCGCGATCGCGTGGTGCGGGGTCGGCACGGTCGGGCGGGTCGTCGCGGCGATCGCGAGCCTCGTCGTGCTCTGGATCGCACCCGCACTCGCCACGGCCGTGAGCAATGCCGTCGGCACGCGGGTGCTGGCCACCCGACCCGCGGAGATGCTCGACTACGGCGTCGGGGTCTTCGCGGCCGCCTCGACGATGCCAGAGGTCGTGCTGCCGCCGATCATCGTCGCGATCGCGGTCGCGGTCGTCGGGCTCGCCGTGCGCGCGGGCGTCTCGTCTGCCGCGTCATCGCGGTCGCATCACGCCGACGGCAGCGGGGCGACGGTCGACGGCGGGGCGACAGGCGGCAGCGGCAGCGGCAGCGGCGCGTCGGGCGGCGCCGAGGGCTGAGCGCTCAGGTGCGCAGCTCGTGCCGCACGGGCTTCACACGCTCGGGCGCATCCGCAGCCGCGACCCACTCGCACGTGAACGCCCCGCGGTATCCGAACAGGAACCCGAACCGGTCGTTGCGCACCTCGAGCTCGATGACGAACTGCTCCAGCTCGTCGTCGTACCGCTCGTGCAGGTGAGCCCGGCCGCTGAAGAGCATCGGGAACTGGAACGCGATCGCGCCCTCGTAGAACCGCTGCGCACCCGAGGTGAGCCGGAGCCCGCCGTCGTCGTCGACGGCGAGGTCGAGGTCGACCGCGAGATGCTGGTGCGTGCCGAGGTAGTCGACGACGCGCCCCTCGACGAGGATCATCGTGGCGTCGAAGCGCCGCCGATGCCCGCGGATCTCGTACTCCCGCACGAACGTCACGGTCTCGCGTCCGAACGGATCGAGGTACGGATGGTTGTCGATGCGGAACGGCACGTCGGTGCCGACATCGGGCACGAGGATGTTGCGCAGGCGCCCGATCTGCAGGAACGGCACGGTCCACCAGGGCCCTCGGCGCACCTCGCTCATGACGCCGCGTCCGATGCACGCCTCTGCGGCGTCGAGCCCGACGCCGAAGCGGCGCTGCAGCATCGGATGCAGGCGGCCGAAGTCGTCGCCGAGTGCCTGCTCGAAGATCGAGGTCACGAGGCGCCTTTGTCGATGGCGGGGCCGACGGAGTCGAGGCCGCCGGGCTCGGGCAACGTCGCGAGCGTGCTCGGCGCCCCGGCGAGATGGTCGGCGCGACGGATGCCGCCGGCCGGCGCCCTGCGGCACCGCCCGGCCCTCGGCCGGTCGCCGCGCCTGAACCACAGCACGCTGTGCAGCGGCCACCGTTCCGGCTCCTCGCCGCGCTCGATCCAGATGCGGAGGCGGTCGAAGCTCCACGCCGTCGCCCAGCCCAGCAGGGGCCGCACGACGACGTCGAGCGCACCCCAGCCCGGCTCATAGTCGTAGCCGGTGATGAAGCGCGTGCCCCCGGCATCCGTCGTGTACCGCCAGTAGCCCCGACCCGAGCGGATCGGCGAGAGGTGGTCGGAGGTCGAGAAGCGCAGCGCCGAGGTGCGCGAGCCGTCGGGTCGGTCGGTCTCGCCGAGGCTCACGCCGACGCCGTGCACGGTGTGGAACGGCACGCGGCGGGTGTACGTGAAGCGCCGCGCCGCGGCATCCGTCGTGCCGACTCCGGCGCGGCGACCGCTCGCGGGCGACGCAGGTTCGGGCACGATGCTCGAGAACCGGAGATCCCACCTGGCGTGCTCCGACGGCTCCTGGCTCAGCCGCCACACGTGTTCGAGGTCGGCGGCGATCGTCGTCTCGACGTAGATGCCCGAACGTGCCACCCGTCGAGGCTAGCGCCTCGTCGACCGGGTCAGGCGAGGCGTGCGACCGCGTCGACCATGCCCGCCCAGAACCGCTCGACGTCGAGGTCGACGGCCACCCAGGCGTTCGGTTCACGCCCGAGCATGCCGTCGAAGTCGACGCTCGTCGCCCCGGCGGTCTCGGTGCCGGCCAGCTCGACGTCGAGGCGCGTGTGCCGCAGCTCGACGGCTGCCGGATCGGCGAGCACGGCGACCGCGACCGGGTCGTGCAACGGCCCGTCGGGCATGCCGAACACCTCGTCGTTGGTGCGGCAGAAGAACTCGAGCAGCTCGTCGCCGAAGGCCGCGGTGCGCGTGCCGACCGCGGCGAGGCGCGCACGGACCGCCGGCGTCACGAGCGCGCGATGCGTCACGTTGAGGCCGACCATCGTGAACCGGATGCCGCTGCGCAGCACGAGGTCGAGCGCCTCGGGGTCGACGAGGGCGTTGAACTCGGCGTACGGGGTCGCGTTGCCGCGCTCGGTGGAGCCGCCCATCCAGACGATCTCGCGGATGCGCGGTGCAAGCTCCGGCCGGTCGCGCAGCAGCACCGCGACGTTCGTGATGGGACCGGTCGCGACGATCGCGACCGGATCGGCGGACGCCTCGAGCACGTCGGACATGAGCTCGGTCGCCGTTCGCGGGTCGAGCGGCACGCTCGGCTCGGGCAGCACGGGCCCGCCGAGCCCGTTCTCGCCGTGGATCCACTCGGCGGTCACGAGCGGGCGCACGAGCGGCCCCGGGGCGCCGGCCGCGACCGGAACGCCGACGACGCCCGCGACCGACAGCACGATGCGCGCGTTGCGGCTCGTGTGCTCGAGGGGCACGTTGCCGCCGACCGTGGTGACCGCGAGCAGCTCGATCGACGGATGCCCGGCCGCGAGCCACAGCGCGAAGACATCGTCATGACCCGGATCGCAGTCCAGGATCACCGGAACGGTCACGCCGTGGGGCCCGGCCCGGCGATCGAGCCCGTGAGCGGCTCGCCGCCGGCACGGTTGGCGAAGCAGTAGTACGTGCGCTCGCCCGCGGCCCACTGCTCCTCGGTCACGGGGTAGCTGCCCTGCACCTGCAGGTCGGGAACGCCGGCCGCAGCGGCCACGTCGATGATGCCGGCCGCCGTGCAGAGGGTGTTCATCTGCGCGCCGAGCTCGGCCTCGCCGGGGAATACCGCCGCCTCGTCACCGGGGAGCGTGCCGCGGTAGACGAGCTGGGCCGCATGCGCGACGCCGCAGTCCACGACGGTGTACTCCTCATCCCACGCGGACGCGAACGGGTCGAGGCACTCGCCGCCGAACAGCGTGTTCCACGCGTGCACGCCCATCGGCTGCGGTGCGGTGGGCTCGGGAGCGGGGGTGTCGGATGCCGCTTCGCCCTCGGTCTGGCTCGCCGTCGGGCCGCTGGTCGATGCGAGTCCGCCGCCGACCAGTTTCGTGCCGAAGAAGAAGAGCCCGGCGAGCACGACGAGCACGAGCAGTCCGCCGGCCACCCAGATCAAGGGCCTGGCCGGGCCTCGCCCGCCGGGGTCCTTGCCGGAGCCGGAGCCTCCCGACCCGCTGCCGCCGGATGCACCGGAACCGCCGTTGGAGCGACCGGCGCTGCCAGCGCCGTATCCGTTGCCGGCACCGGACGAGGCGAAGCCGCCGTTGCCGCCGCTCGCACCGCGCGATGCGCCGCCGCCGGAGTCGCCTCGGCCCGCACCTGCGCCTGCGGCGCCACCTGCGCCGCTCGAGGAGGCACCGGATGCCGCGGCGAACGCCGCGAACCCGCCGGCCGATGCGCCGACCCCGGTCGCGGCCGCTGCGGAGGAGACTTGCACCGGCCCGGTCGGCTCGAACAACGAGGCGAAGGGGTTGTCGTCGTCGGACTGGTCCGCATCGGCGTGCGAATCGGTTGCCCACGGGTCGGTGGAGGCGATCGGCATGCGCTGCGTCGCGGTCGGAATCTGCTGCGTCGCGAAGGCGTCGTCCGCAGCGCCCGCGAAGGCGAACGGATCGTTCGTGAACGCCTCGGTCTGTGCGTGCTCGGAGTGGCCGGGCACGACCGGGAGCATCGCGGTGGCTGCCGGCGGCTCTTCGGACGCCGGTGCGGAGAACCAGTCGCCGGCGTCGGATCCGAAGGCATCGTCGGCCGAGAGGTCGTCTTCGGCCGACGGAACGGGAGCCTCGGCCGGCCGGCGCAGGACGCCGGGCGCTCCGGAGGCTGCAGTGGCCGACGCGGCGACGGCCGCCGCCCCGCCGAACGCGAGCGCGCGGAGCGGGGAACCGAGGGGCTGGTCGGCGCGGGGGTCTTCGGCCGTCGGGTCGGGGCTGATGCCCCACTGGTAGCCGGGCTCCTCGTCGTCGCCCGCCGGAGCGGGCTCGTCGTGCCGGTCGTCACCGGGCACGTTCGACCAGGCTCGCGCGGCCCCGAACTGCGGCACGGAGGGCGTCTCGTCGACGCCGAGGTCGTCGTCGTCGTCTTCGTCGGCGAACGAGAGGCCAAGGCCCGCGAGCCCGTCGGACTCGGACTCGGACTCGCCCTGCGCATGCGGCGCGGGCTCCGACTCGACCGGGGTCAGCCGGTCGTACGGGGAGGTCTCGGCGGCGAACGCCGCGAAGCGCCCGCGGTCTGCGACGGGCGCGACGGGGGCGATCGGGGCGGATGCCGCAGCGGCGCCGCCGAGCGCAGCCAGCAGGTCGTCGACCGGTTGCACCGTTTGCGGGGCGATCGGCGCAGATGCGGCCGGGGCCGCCGCGAAGGCGGGGAACCGGTTGCGCGGCGCATCGGTACCGGACGTGGGCCACGCGTTCGGCGCCTCCTGCGACGGGGTGCGGTCGATCGCCGGGAAGACGCGGGTGCGGGCGGCCTCGAGCTCGGCGGCCGCCTCGGCTTCGGCGCGCGCCTCGGCCTCGGCGCGGGCTGCGGCTTCGGCGCGAGCTGCGGCTGCAGCGCGGGCATCGCGTGCGGCACGAGCCTCGGCTTCGGCGCGGGCTTCAGCCACGGCACGAGCCTCGGCGACCGCGGCAGCGTGCGCTGCGGCGGCGGCCTGCGCCTCGGCGGCAGCCTGGGCTTCGGCCGCGGCCTGCGCCTCTGCGGCGGCCACGGCCATCTGCTGCTCGAGCGCCAGGCGCTCGCGGCGGGTGAGGTCGGGCGAGGTGGGGGAGGCGACGGCCGTGGGCTGGGGGTCGGGCTCCTGGAGGGCAGACCAGAGGTCGGCTCCGAAATCGGTGGAGGGCGGCGCGTTGCCGGCGGTCGGTGACACGGGCGTGAAGGAGCTCCGTGCGACAGGGGGCGCGACCGGAGACACGACCGGCGCAACGGGCGCGACCGTCTCGGGCTGCGACAGCCGGCGGAACGCCTCGCGAAGCGCGTCTTCGGAGTTCACGGAGGCCCCGTCGGGCTCGCCCCAGGTGAGCGCGAACGGCCCGGTCGGAGTGGCCGGACCGGGCACGACGGGCGGCGCCGGGTCGAAGGCCTGCGGGGCCGGTGCCGGCGTGGCAGCGGCCGACTGATTCCACGAGGGGAACACCTGATCGGCCTGACGGTCGGCGCGCTGGAGGCCGACGGGCGGCTCGACCGTGAGCGGCGAGTGCGACGGCGCAGCCGACGAGGGCGACGAGGGCGTCGAGGGGGCGGGCGTGGCGGGCTGGTTCCAGGCGGGGAACCCCGACGTCTGCGGTGCCGACGGCGGTGCCGGCGCCCATGGCGTCGAGGCGGGAGCGCCCGGTGCGGCCGCAGCAGCAGCCCCGGCCCCGGCCTGCCACGTGGGCACGGGCGGAACGACCGGGAGCGACTGCGGGTGCTGCGTCGGGAGGGATTCGCCGATGACCGGGAGCGCCCGCGTGCCCGTGTCGCGGGCAGGGGGCTCCGCCAGCGAGAACCAGTCGAGCGACTCCTCGCTGCGGCGCGGGACGGATGCGGTCGGCGGTGCTGCGGAAGGAGCGGAGGCGGGCGGGACCGACGCGGGCGGAACGGACCTCGACGGCGCCGCAGGCGCAGCCGGCTGCCCGAACGACGGCGGCGTCACCGGATGCTGCGGGCGCGGCTCACCGCCGGCCGCGAGCTGCGCAAGGAGCCAGTCGGCGTCGTTGCCGCCCAGTCGGTCGCCCGACATCAGGCCAGGCCCAGGTCGTCCAGGTAGATCGCCGCGAGGTACTGCACGCCGGCCGCTTCGATGACCTCGCGCGCCCCGGTGGCACGGTCGACCACGACGGCGACGGCGACGACCTCTGCGCCGACCTTGCGGAGCGCCTCGATGGCCTTGAGCGGCGAACCGCCCGTGGTCGAGGTGTCCTCGAGCACGATGACGCGCTTGCCCGCGACATCCGGACCCTCGACCTGTCGGCCACGGCCGTGGTCCTTCGGCTCCTTGCGCACGACGAAGGCGTCGTACTCGAGGCCGCGTGCGGCGCCTTGGTGCAGCACGGCGGAGGCGATCGGGTCGGCGCCCATGGTGAGACCGCCCACGGCGGCGACATCGGGGACGTCGGCGATGAGGTCGATCATGACCTGGCCGATGAGCGGTGCCACGCGGTGGTCGAGGCTCACCTTGCGGAGGTCGACGTAGTAGGTCGCCTTCTTGCCGCTGGTGAGCGTGAAGTCGCCATGGAACACCGCATCGGCGGAGATGTAGTCGATGAGCTGCTGACGGGCGTCGGCGCTGCTGTGGGGGTCTGTGAGCGTCACCCGAATACTCTACGGCGCACTCGCCTGAGAGGAAGGTTTGTATTTTCGGGGTTCAGTCGTGCCGGGTGGCGTCGTCGTGCCGCGCCTGCGCACCGGCATCCGCTCGCCGTGCCTCTTTGCGCCGGCCCCAGAACGACCGCGGGGTGCCCGGCAGGATGCGCGCCCAGAACGACGGCTCGTCGGCCTCGGCGAGCGCGGCCGGCACCTCGATGTGGAACTGGGCGATCTCCTCCGCGCCGTGGTGCACGACCCGGTACAGCGCCGTTCCGATGAGCACGCCGAGCGCGATCGACATGACTGAGGTGAGCGCGGTCGCGAAGCTCTCGAGCCCTTCGCTCGTGCCGACCGCCTCGGTGATGCCGACGAGTCCCGCTGCACCCGGCACGAGCAGCCAGAACGCCGGGAGGAAGGTGAGCTGCGAGGGTGCGCCGTGTCGAAGCGTCGCGATCCAGAGCACGACCGGCGTCATCGCGAGGGCGCCGATGAACCCGCTCACGGCCTGCCCGACGAGGGCGATGCCGAGCTGCTGACCGGTGTAGGCGACGAAGAGGGTGAGCAGCACCCATCCGAACGTCGCCCTCGGCGCCGAGAAGTGCAGGTAGTTGCCGATCGCGAAGAGCACCACGCCGACCGCCGGGATCCACCACGGCAGGGTTGCGGATGTCTCGAGCGGCACGTAGCTCGAATCGTCGACGCCGACGATGGTGCCGGCCGCCAGGATGCCGAACGCGAGCAGGGCGAGCTGCACGAGCCCGAAGACCAGGCGGGAGGCGCCGGCCACCATCTGGCCCGCCGCGAGCTCGACGGTCGCCGTGGTCAGCACGCCGCCGGGGAGGAACGTCGCGAGGGGCGCGATGAGCAGCCGGATCGGGTCGCCGATCTCGACGTAGGGCGAGATCAGGAACACGGCCAGCGCACTGACGAACGCGGCGAACACCGGGAAGACGAGCTGCAGCGTCGGCGAGCGCACGAGCTTCAGGAGGCCGAGCAGCGCCCCGAGCGCGAACGCGATGATCGCACCCTGCCAGGTCGGCGCGAGGAGCAGCGCGAGCCCGGTGGTGAGCACCGCGTGCCCGAACACGCGCACCGGCCAGCCGAAGCGCTGACGCATCGCGCCGATCTCGTTGAGCCGGTTGATGCCGTCGAGCGGGTCGATCGAGCCGGCCTGCGCCGACTCGATCAGCCGGTACAGCGCCGCGATCTGGTCGAAGCGGAAGGAGACGTTGATCGCGGAGCGGATCGCGACCCGGCCGTCCTCACCGCCTCCGGTCTCGATGAGCACCACCGTCGGCAGCACGACCACGTCGGTGTCGGTGCGTCCGTAGGCGAGCGAGACCGCGCTCATCGTCTCGCCGACCTTGTCGACGGACTCGCCCGCGGCGTTCATGCCCTCGGCGAGCCCGAGGAGGAAGCGGCGCAGCACCGCCTGGTCGGCGACGACGTCGGTCATCTCTCCCCCTCGTGTCGAGGCTCACGGTAACGCCGCGCTCACGGTAGCGCCGCGCCGCGTGCGCACCCGAGAGCACACGCGGCGCATCGGCATCCCCCCAGTACATGCCGATGCGCCGCGGGCGCACGATGAAGGGCCGCCCTGCGGAGTGTCCCTCTCCGTGGGCGGCCCTTGGGCCCGGCCGAGCCGGGCGGGTTCGCGCGACCTCAGACGGTGCGCGCGAAGGTCTCTGCGGGCTGGCGGCGGTAGCCGTCGCGAGTGGCGAGAACGATCGTGCCGACGACTCCGGCGACGGATGCAGCTGCGACGAAGATGAGCGTGGCCATGATGGTTCCCTTTTCGAATGGTGACGGCGAGTGATCGAGCGGTTCGTTGCGCCGTTGCAACCCTTCGATGTCTCCATCATCCTCCTCAAAACAATGCAGCACAAGCTCACAGAACTGCAATGAATATGTAGGCTGGCTACATGGACGTGAACCGGCTCGACCTCCTCCGCGAACTCTCCGAACGCGGCAGCGTGACCGCGGTCGCCGAGGCCACGGGCCGAACCCCGTCAGCGGTCTCGCAGCAGTTGAAGGTGCTCGAGCGCGAGGCGGGCATGCCGCTCACCGAGCGCAGCGGCCGCGGCCTCGTGCTCACGAGCGCCGGCCACGCGCTGGCCAGGAGCGCGGCCGACGTGGCCATCGCCCTCGAGCGCGCCACCGCCCTGTGGGACGAGTTCCGCAACCACCCGAGCGGCGAGGTCACGCTGCTGACCTTCCCGACGATCGGGGCGAGCCTGCTGCCCGGCGTGCTGACCGACCTCGCGAGCGTCGCCGGCCTCGTGGTGCGCTGCACCGACCTCGACCCGGAACTCGCCGGGTTCCCCGACCTCACGTCCGACTACGACATCGTGCTCGCCCACTCGATGCCGGGCGAACTGCCTTGGGGCGGTCGCGGGCTCACCGTGGTGCCGCTGCTGACCGAGCCGCTCGACGTCGGCATCCCGAGCGACCACCGCCTCGCCGGGCGTTCGCACGTGACCAGCGCCGACCTCGTCGACGAGACCTGGCTCGGGGTGCCGCCCGGCTTCCCGTTCGAGCGCATCCTGCACTCGATCGAGCAGCAGGGCGGCAAGCGCGTGCACGTCTCCCAGCGCTTCAGCGACATGCGCATCGTCGAGGCGTTCATCGCTGCAGGCCAGGGCGTCGCGTTCGTGCCGCGCTACACCTCTGGCGCAGTGCCCGACGGCGTGCTCCTGAAGCCGATCCGCGGCGTCACCTCGGCACGGCAGATCGTCGCGCTCGTGAGACCGGATGTCGCGGAGCGGCTGGCCGTGCGCACGGTGCTCGACGTGCTGACCGCCCGCGCATCCCGGCTCGAGCAGTCCTCCGCGCACCCGTCGCGGGGCGACGCGGCGGTGCAGGGCGAGCCCCCGTCGCCGGCTGCCTGAACCGGCCGCCTGGGGCGGCCGCCTGAGCCGGCCGCCTGAGCCGGTCGCCTGGGGCGAGCAGCAGAGCCGGGCGCGCGAACGGCGGCGGACGGCGCTCCCCCGAGTCGCCGTCCGCCGCCGCGTGGTCGCGCTCAGGCCTGCAGCGCCTTCGCCTTCAGGGTCTCGAACTCCGCGGGCGTGATCGCTCCCGAGTCGAGCAGGCGCTTGGCCGACTCGATCTCGGATGCCGCCGAGGCCGTCGACGACGAACCCGCGACCGTCCTGATGTACTCGTCGCTCTGCGCTCGTGCGGCCTGCGCCTCCGCGAGCTTGCGCTCACCCATGCCGCGCCCGCGCGCGATCAGGTAGATGAACGCCGCCAGGAAGGGCAGGAACACGAGGAAGACGACCCAGAGCGCCTTGGCCCATCCATTCAGCGTGTGATCGCGGAAGATGTCCACGATCACCGTGATGAAGATCCAGATGCAGGCGATGAGCACGTAGAACCAGAAGAGCCAGACGAAGAAATCCCAGAGGTTCACGGTGGTCCCTTTCCATCCGGGCGTGCTCTTCACGCCCATGCGAGCACGACGGTAGTTCCCGCCGCCTCGCCTCCGCATCACCCTGAATGGATGACTCGACCGGCGCCCGACGCACGCCGGGTCGGGACATCCGTCGAATGCAAGGCGAAGAACAGGGGAACCGATGGTGGAAAGCAGGGCCTCCGAGTCCTCCCGGTGTCATACTGACCGGGTGTCGACCGACACGCGTCTGCCGGGGAGCGAGCAGCCTCGGTCGGCAGTCGGGTGGGACGCATGGTCGAACAGGTGTCGGCGGAATACCTCGTGGAACGCCCCAGCCTGCTGCGCAGGCTGGATCACGCACGGGACCTGCCGCTGACGATGATCGTCGCCCCCGCCGGCGCCGGCAAGACCGTGCTGCTGCAGCAGTGGGCCGCCGCGACGCCCGGACTCGCCATGGCATGGATCGGCATCGAGCCCGACGACGACGACCCGATGCGCTTCTCGCGTCGACTGCTCGCGGCGCTCTCCACCGTCCGCGCGCGGGTCGGCGGGCTCGTGCGCCTGTCGGCGCTCGGCGCGGGCGGGCTCGGCGACCCGTTCCTCGACCACCTGGCCACCGAACTCGCGTCGTTCCCCGAGACGGTCATCGTGCTCGACGATCTCCACCACCTCTCCAATCGCACGCTCCTGGCCGACATCGGTCGCCTCGTCGCCGCGATCCCGCCCAACGTGCACCTGGTGATCGCCACGCGCTCCGATCCGCCCATCGCCTGGAGCCGCCTGCGGCTGCGCAACCGCATGCACGAGCTCCGCCAGCTCGACCTCGCCATGACCCGTGATGAGTCGGCGGAGCTGCTCGCCCGGATCACGCGCCGCGACATCGGGCCCGACGCGGTCGACGCGATCGCCTCCAGGACCGAGGGCTGGGCGGCCGGGCTGCAGCTCGCGGGACTCACGCTGAAGTTCCAGGGCGAGTCGGAGGAGTTCGTCGCGGAGCTGAGCGGAAGCGACCGCCTCATCGCCGAATACCTCACCGAGGAGGTCCTCGACGCCCTCTCCGACAGCACGAGGACCCTCCTGCTCCGGATGTCGGCGCTCGACGTGATGACCGCCGAGCTCGTCGACCACGTGCTGGGGCGCACCGACGCCCAGCAGCTCTTCGAACAGCTCGAGCACGAGTCGATGTTCCTCGTGGCGATCGACCAGCGTCGCACGACGGTCCGATTCCACCACCTGTTCCGGGACCTCCTCCGCTACCGGCTGCGCGCCGAGGATGCCGCCGAGGAACGGCGCCTGCTCGTCGCGGCGGCCGATTTCCACCTGGCGCGCGGCGAGCTGACGCCCGCGGTCGAGTACCTCCTCCGCTCACGCGAGTGGGACCGTGCGCTCGATGCGATCATGAGCCGCGGCAGCGACGTCTTCGAGCGCGGCGAGATGCACACCGTGATCCGCTGGATCACCGCCGTCCCCGAGCACGCGCGCGCCGACCGCCTCGACGTGCAGCTCGAGCTCGGCATCCTGGTGGGAATGCAGGGCGAGAGCATCCGGGCCGCCGACGCGTTCCGGCGGGTGGCGGACGACCCGCGGGCGACGAACGGCGAGCGCGCGATCGCCGAAGCGTGGATCTCCGCGACGGCGCAGTGGTGCACGTCGCCCGACGAGACCCTCCGAGCCGCCGAGCGCTCGCTCGCCCGACTCGCGCTCGAGTCGATCGAGACTCCCGACCTGATGGGCCTGACGACTCCCGAGCTCCTTCGGACGCTCGCGACGGGATCCGGCGGGCGATCGCACTTCCTCCTCGGCGACCTCGTCGAGGCCGAGGCGTGGATCGAACAGGGCCTCGCCACCGACGGCGTCGCGTACCCGCCCTATCGCGTGGGCCTGCTCGGATCGCTCGCCCTGCTCCACGCATGGTCGGGCCGACTGGCGGATGCCGAGCTGCTCGCCGCCGAGGCGATCGAGACGGCCGCCGCGGCGGCGCTCGTGATGCATCCGATCATCGCCGACGCCTACCTCGCCCAGGCGCTCGTCGCCCACGAGCGCGGGCGCCCTGAAGCCGCCGCCCGCCCGCTCGAGAACGGCGTCATCGCCGCGGAGTCCAACCACCGCTCCCAGCTGTCGTGGATCGCCCGGTACGAGGCGGCACTCGTCGCCGGACTCGAGGGTCGGTTCGAGGACGCCCTCGACCTCACCGAGCTCGTGCCGCACGACGCCGCCGCCGCCGACGGCCCGATTCCCGGCTCCGCCCCCGCGCCCGCCCCCGCCCCGGCTCCGGCTCCGGCGGTCCGCGACCGGCTCGTCGCGGCCCGCATGAATGCCCTGCGCCGGAGCGGTCGCGCCGAACAGGCGCTGCACCTCTACCCCGCGGACCGCCGCGGCCTCGGCGCGGCGCCGTCGATCGCCCTCGAGGCGGTGGCCGCGTCCCTCGCGCTCGGCCAGGTCGACGCGGCGAAGGCGCTGCTCTCCGACACGACCGACCGGTTCAGGACCGAGCCGCCACGAGGGGCGGTGCAACGACTCCTGCTCCGCGCCTGGGCCGCCGCCCTCGAGGGGTCGCGCCATGCGGCCCTGGAGTTCGTCGACGCGGCACTCGCACGGGCCGAGCCCGAGGGCCTGGTCGCGCCGTTCCTCGAATCGGACGACGTCGTGCTCGATCTCGTGGCGGACCTCGCACCGATGCGAGGCGGTCTCGCCGGCACGGTCGTCGCGCTCGACGGGCGGCGGATCCCCGCGCGTGCGAACGCCACGCTCGCCGAGCCGCTCACGGATCGCGAACTCGAGATCCTCGGGCACCTTCCCGATCACTCGACCACCGCCGAGCTCGCGGGCATGTGCTTCGTCTCGATCAACACGATCAAGACCCATACCGCGCACATCTACCGCAAGCTCGGCGTCACCGGGCGGAGCGCGGCGATCGCCAAGGCGCGCGAACTCGGCCTGCTCGCCCCGCTCAGTCGGGCCGATCACCTACGTGCGTGACCGCCTCGATCTCGACGTTCAGGCTCCGGAGCAGATCGAGCACCCCGAGCAGGCGGGCCTGATCCGGCACCTCTCCGCGAAGCCTGGTCGATCCCGGACCACTCGCGACCACGTCGAAGTCGACGAGCTCATCGGTGATCATCGGTCCGAGCTCACCGCGCACCAGGATGTCGAACGTCTCCCGGCCCCCCATACGCACCTCCGGACTCGCACGACGTCGTGCATCGCGCCTCGTGCTTCTTCGCTTCGATCGGGCAGAGGGCGCGACTAGATGCGGCGACGTCGCCCGGGGGTGACGGCTGCTCCGATCACCGCGGCCTTCGCCACCGGTGCCGGACCCGGTCGGACCGCGGCGGTGACGACGGCAGCCTTGGCGACGGGAGCGCCGATGACGCCGACCCGTCCGATTCGTGCAGGCCTGAGCGGCATGTCACGCTCCTGTCGTCTCGAGCGGTTCATCGGCCTCGATCGAGGCGAGGATCGCCTGGATCGGGATCCGGCCGTTGGCGATGAGCTGACCACCTGCCCGCCGCGTTGCGGCCGCGAACGGCCCCGCCCAGATGTTCTCGTAGACGATGACGCCGGCGACGCTGCCCGGATCCATCGCAGCGGCGAGGTTCACGACGTCATCGGCTGCGAGCAGCTCGGCGAGGTCGGCTTCGAGGGCGACGAGCGGACCAAGGTCGCCGGCGTCGGCGAGCTCGACCGCCTCGATGTCGCCGTTCTCGTCCTTCGCGAGGACGATCGCATCGATGAGCCGAATGGTGCCTGCCTCGACGAGGTCCACGAGTTCCTTCGCGATCTCGCCCGTGAAGGTCTGATGTCCCGCGGGAAACTCGATGACGAGGTAATCGACCGGTCCCAGGTCGTCCAGTTCGTGCTCGGCCATGTCAACCGTCCTCTGCTTCTCGCGTGCCCCCGACGATGCGAAGCCGCATCGAACGCCCACGATCCTCGCGATGGCATCCACCTGCATCACCCGATAGGGATGATTCGGCCACCACCTCGGTTCGGTACCGTGTGCCCGTCGACCCGCGGCGGCCCGATGGCGCCCGCCGGTCGCGATCCGAGGGGGAGAACGAGCATGAGTCCTGATCGCCACGCCCGCACCATGCTGCCGATCCCCGATCGGCAGCCACCCGGACTGACCACGTACGACGCGAAGGACCCGCAGACCTCCTATCCGCCGATCGAGGTGCTGCTCCCGCCCGAGGGAGCGCCCAACGTGCTCGTGGTGCTCATCGACGACGTCGGGTTCGGCGCCTCGAGCGCCTTCGGCGGCCCCTGCGAGACTCCCAACTTCGAGCGGCTCGCCGCCGGCGGCCTGAAGTACAACCGCTTCCACACGACGGCGCTCTGCGCACCGACACGGCAGGCCATGCTGACCGGGCGCAACCACCACTCGGTCGGCATGGGAAGCATCACCGAGACCGCGACCTCGGCACCCGGCAACAGCTCGCTCCGGCCCAACACCAAGGCGCCGCTCGCCATGACCCTGAAGCTCAACGGGTACTCCACGGCGCAGTTCGGCAAGTGCCACGAGGTGCCGGTCTGGCAGAGCTCGCCGGTCGGGCCGTTCGACGCGTGGCCGTCGGCCGGGGGCGGCTTCGAGTCGTTCTATGGATTCATCGGCGGCGAGAACAACCAGTGGGATCCGGCGCTCTACGACGGCACCACGCCCGTCGAGCCGCCGAAGACGCCGGAGGAGGGGTACCACCTCACCGAGGACCTCGCCGATCATGCCATCGGCTGGATCCGCACCCAGAAGGCCCTCGCGCCCGAGAAGCCGTTCTTCGTCTACTTCGCGCCCGGTGCGACGCACGCGCCGCACCACGTGCCGAAGGAGTGGCCCGAGAAGTACGCCGGGGCCTTCGCCGACGGCTGGGACGCCCAGCGTGAGAAGACCTTCGCGCGCCAGAAGGAGCTCGGCGTCGTCCCGGCCGACGCCGAGCTGACCCCTCGGCATGCCGAGATCCCCGCGTGGGACGACATGCCCGACGACCTCAAGCCCGTGCTCGAACGCGAGATGGAGGTCTACGCCGGATTCCTCGAGCACACCGACCACCACGTCGGTCGGGTGCTCGACGCGATCGAGTCGCTCGGGGTCATGGACGACACGCTCATCTACGTCATCATCGGCGACAACGGCGCATCCGCCGAGGGCACCCTCAACGGCGCGTTCAACGAGATGGCGAACTTCAACGGCATGGCGGCCCTCGAGACGCCCGAGTTCATGCGCTCGAAGATGGACGAGTTCGGGTCGCCGAGCTCGTACAACCACTACGCGGTCGGCTGGGCCTGGGCGATGGACGCCCCCTTCCAGTGGACCAAGCAGGTCGCCTCGCACTGGGGCGGCACACGCAACGGCACGATCGTGCACTGGCCGAACGGCATCGCCGAGCCGGGCGGCCTGCGTTCCCAGTTCACGCACTGCATCGACGTCGCGCCGACCATCCTCGAGGCCGCAGGGCTGCCCGAGCCGACCATGGTCAACGGCGTGCTGCAGTCGCCCATGGAGGGCACGTCGATGCTCTACTCCTTCAACGACGCGGATGCCGCTGAGCGCCACGACCTGCAGTACTTCGAGATGTTCGGCAACCGCGGCATCTACCACAAGGGCTGGAGCGCGGTCACGAAGCACCGCACGCCGTGGGAGATGGTCGGCGGCACGCTCGCCGCGTTCGACGACGACGTCTGGGAGCTCTACGACGGCGCTGCGGGCGACTTCAGCCAGTCGCGCGACCTGTCCGCCGAACATCCCGAGAAGCTGCACGAGCTGCAGCGGCTGTGGCTGATCGAGGCCGTCAAGTACAACGTGCTCCCGATCGACGATCGGGGTGCCGAGCGCATCAACCCCGAGCTCGCCGGCCGGCCCACGCTCATCCGCGGCACGTCGCAGCAGTTCTTCCCGGGAATGGGGCGGCTGTCCGAGAACAGCGTCGTCAACATCAAGAACAAGTCGTGGTCGGTCACGGCCGAGGTCGAGATCCCCGAGGGCGGCGCGAACGGCGTGCTGATCGCCCAGGGCGGCCGCTTCGGCGGATGGACGCTCTACCTCCACGAGGGACGTCCGGTCTTCTCGTACAACCTGCTCGGCATCACGTCGTTCACGACACGGGGCGACGAGGCGGTGCCGGCCGGCACGCACCAGGTGCGCATGGAGTTCGCGTACGACGGCGGCGGACTCGCCAAGGGCGGCGACGTCACGCTGTTCGTCGACGGCAGCGCGGACGGAACCGGCCGGGTCGACGCCACCCAGGCGATGGTCTTCTCCGCCGACGAGACGACCGACATCGGTTACGAGTCCGGCACGAGCGTGAGCCCCGACTACACCGCGGGCAGCAGCCGCTTCACCGGACGCATCGAGTGGGTGCAGATCGACCTCGGCGACGACGACCACGACCACTTCATCGATCCCGACGAGCGGATGCGCATCGCGATGGCCCGCCAGTAGTCGGACATCGACAACTCCCCCGGCCGCCCGCGCCGCCGGGGCTAGACTCGCCAACCATGAGCGACGACGCCCTCCTGTTCGACGTGCGCGACGGTCTCGCGCACCTCACCCTGAACCGCCCCGAGCGCCTCAACGCCGTCGGGCCCGACGCGATCGCGCTCTGGCACCGGTACGCCGGCGAGATCGCCGATCGCGACGACATCCGCGCCGTGCTCTTCGACGCGAACGGTCGCGCGTTCTGCGCCGGCGGCGACGTGCGCGCCATGTCCGAGCTCGGCGGCGACGGCACGTCGGCTGGCCAGGTCGTCGCCGAGCTCGCCGACGCGATCCACGCGGGGCACCGGATGCTGCGCGAGAGCGCCAAGCCCATCGTCGCCGCCGTGCAGGGGCCCGTCGCGGGCGGCGGGCTCGGGTTCATGCTCGTGGCAGACCTCATCGTGGCCTCCGACCACGCGACGTTCGCGAGCCGCTACGCGGACATCGGCCTGACGCCCGACTGCGGCGTGAGCACGCTCCTGCCCGAGGCCGTCGGCACCCGCCGGGCGCTCGAGCTCACGCTGACGCCGCGCACGCTCTCCGCGGCCGAGGCGCTCGACTGGGGACTCGTGACCGAGGTGGTGCCGGCCGACGAGGTCGCCGGGCGCGCCCGCGCGATCGCCGAGACGTGGCTGTCCGGGGCATCCGCCGCCTACGGGCAGGCCAAGCGCCTCGTGCGCTCCGGTCTCTCGCGCGAGTTCCAGGCCGCGCTCGACGACGAGGCCCGCACCATCGGTGCCGCGTTCGACACCCCAGAGGCAGCGGCCCGCGTCGCGGCGTTCGCCGGGCGCAGCTCCCGCGGCTGACCGGCGGCACAGAGATGACGCGAGTACCCGGCATCGCAGCCTCGGCCATCGTCGCTATGGCGCTGCTCTCGGGCTGCGCCACGCCGGACGCGCAGGGGGGTCCATCGCGAATCGTGGTGTCGGCGGAATCGATCGACGTTCTCGGCGACGACGGCGCCGCGCTCGCGACCTTCGACTATCGACAGCCCACCGCCGAAGTCGTCGAAGGGCTCAGCGAGTACCTGGGCGAACCCGTCGAGAGCCGCACGCGTTGGCGCTCCGACTCGCTGAACGCCACCCTGCACAACTGGCTCGGGTTCCAGCTCTTCGACACCGATGCGGTCGAGGAGGGTCCGTATTCTCCGAACCACCACATCATCACGATCGTCGGCGAGGTTCGCGGCATCGCCATCGAGACCCCGGACGGCATCAGCGTCGGAGACCCCCTCGACGAGATCGATCTCACCTCGGCCGAGTGGGAGGACCTCCCATCGAAGACCGAGGGCGGGCAGCGCACGATCCGCGTCGACCCGGTCTCGCTCCCGGCCGCCGAGGGGGTCGGCGACAATCCGACGCTGACGGTGCTCGTCAACGCCGACATCGACGCGAACGCCGTCGACCGGATCTCGGCCCCGATCCCGAGCTACGCCGACTGATCCGCGAGCGGAACGGGTCTGCACGTCCTGCGGGGCTCACGCGATGCAGGCGAACACGCGGCGCAGGCGAACGCACGCTGCTCAGGATGATTCGGCCGAATCATCCTGAGCAGCGCGCGAATGCCTGAATACCGATCGAGCGGCGCGAGCCGTCAGTCGTGCTGCGGGAACCCCAGGTTCAGGCCACCGTGGCTCGGGTCGAGCCAGCGCGAGGTGACCGCCTTCTCCTGCAGGAAGAAGTCGAAGCCCTTCGGGCCGTACGCCTTGGCGTCGCCGAACAGCGAGTCCTTCCATCCGCCGAACGAGTGGTACGCCACCGGCACCGGGATCGGCACGTTGATGCCGATCATGCCGACCGTGACCTCCCGCTGGAACCGCCTCGCGGCGCCGCCGTCGTTCGTGAAGATCGCCGTGCCGTTGCCGTAGCGCGAGGCGTTGATGATCTCGAGCCCCTGCTCGTAGCCGTCGACGCGCACGATCGAGAGCACCGGTCCGAAGATCTCGTCCTGGTAGACGACCGACGACGTCGACACCCGGTCGATCAGCGTTGGGCCGAGCCAGAAGCCGTCGGGCGCGCCGTCGACCTCGGGGTCGCGTCCGTCGACGACGAGGGTCGCGCCGTCGTCGACGGCGACGTCGAGGTATCCGGCGACCTTGTCGCGGTGCTCGCGCGTGATGAGCGGGCCCATGTCGCAGCCGCGGGTGCCGTCGCCGGTCGTGAGCCGCGACATCCGCTCGCTCACCTTGGCGACGAGCTCGTCGGCGACCGCGTCGACCGCGAGCACGACCGAGACCGCCATGCAGCGCTCGCCCGCCGAGCCGAAGCCCGCGTTCACGGCGGCGTCGGCCGCGAGGTCGAGGTCGGCGTCCGGCAGCACGAGCATGTGGTTCTTCGCGCCGCCGAGGGCCTGCACGCGCTTTCCGTTGGCCGAGGCCGTCTGGTAGATGTACTGGGCGATCGGGGTCGAGCCGACGAACGAGATCGAGCGCACGACCGGATGCTCCAGCAGCGCGTCGACCGCGACCTTGTCGCCGTGCACGACGTTCAGCACGCCGTCGGGCAGGCCGGCCTCCTTCATGAGCTCGGCCATCCAGACGGCAGCAGACGGGTCCTTCTCGGACGGCTTCAGCACGACCGTGTTGCCGGCCGCGATCGCGAGCGGGAAGAACCAGAGCGGCACCATCGCCGGGAAGTTGAACGGGCTGATGATGCCGACCACGCCGACCGGCTGCTTCAGCGTGTACACGTCGACGCCCGTCGAGACGTTCTCGGAGTACTCGCCCTTCGTGTAGCCGGGCATCGCGCAGGCGAGCTCGACGACCTCGAGTCCGCGGGCGATCTCGCCCCCGGCATCGGAGGTGACCTTGCCGTGCTCGCTCGTGAGGATCGCGGCGAGGTCGCCCGAGCGCGCGTTCAGCAACTCGCGGAAGGCGAACATCACCTGCTGCCGCTTCGCGATCGAGGTGTCGCGCCAGCCTGGAAAGGCTCGCGCAGCGGCCTCGACGGCCAGGTCGACGTCCTCCGTCGATGCGAGGCGCACGCGCTTCTGCTCGACGCCGAGGGCCGGGTTGTAGACCGGGCCGGTGCGCTCCGATGCGCCGGTCGCGGGTGCGCCGTCGATCCAGTGCTCGATCGTGGTGGTGGTGCTCATGTTCGTTGCTCCCCTTGTCAGTTCCTGGTCTCGATACGCTTCATCACTCGACCGGCCGCTCGGCTACCCGACCGGCGTCGTCGACAGCACGTCGTCGTAGACGGCCACGGCCTCGGCGACCTCGTCGGCGGTGACCACGCACGGCGGCACCACGTGGATGCGGTTGTCCTGCACGAACGGCAGGAGCCCGCGTTCGACCATCGCGCCCTTGAGCCTGCCCATCGCCGCTGCCGCCAGCGGCTCGCGCGTCTCGCGGTCGGCGACGAGTTCGATCGCCCAGAACACGCCCTCGCCGCGCACCTCGCCGATGACGGCGTGCCGGTCGGCGAGTTCGGCGAGTGCCGGGCCGATCGCCGTCTCGCCCACCGTGCGGGCGTTCTCGACGACGCCCTCGGCCTGCATGGCGTCGAGCGTCGCGACGATCGACGCCATCGCGAGCGGATGCCCCGAATAGGTCAGTCCGCCGGGGAACACGCGCTCGTCGAACGTCTCGGCGACGGTCTCGGAGATGATCACGCCGCCGGCGGGGATGTACCCCGAGTTCACGCCCTTCGCGAAGGTGATGAGGTCGGGGCGCACGTCGTAGCCGTCGAACGCGAACCACCGGCCGGTGCGACCGAAGCCCGCCATGACCTCGTCGAGGATCAGCAGGATGCCGTGCCGGTCGCAGAGCTCGCGCACGCCGGCGAGGTAGCCGGGCGGCGGAAGCAGGACGCCGGCGGTGCCCGGGATCGACTCGAGCAGCACGGCCGCGATCGACGACGGCCCCTCGGCCTCGATCACGCGACGCAGGTGCTGCAGCGCGCGCTCGGACTCCTGCTCGGGCGTCGTCGCCCAGAACTCGGAGCGGTACAGGTAGGGGCCGAAGAAGTGCACGTGTCCGCGCGCGAACTCGTTGGGGATGCGGCGCCAGTCGCCCGTCGAGACCACGGCCGCGCCCGTGTTGCCGTGGTACGACCGGTACGTCGAGAGCACCTTGTCGCGGCCCGTGTGCAGGCGCGCCATGCGGATCGCGTTCTCGTTCGCGTCGGCGCCGCCGTTGGTGAAGAACACCCGGCGGAATCCTGAGGGCGCGCGGTCGACGATGCGCTTGGCGGCCTCGCCGCGCGCGAGGTTCACGGTCGACGGCGCGATCGTCGTGAGCAGCTCGGCCTGCTCCCGGATCGCCTCGACCACGACCGGATGCTGGTGGCCGATGTTGACGTTCACGAGCTGGCTCGAGAAGTCGAGGTACTCGCGCCCGGAGTGGTCCCAGACGCGGCATCCGCGACCGCTCGCGATGACGAGCTGCGGGGACTGCCCCTGCGCCGACCACGAGTGGAAGACGTGTTCGTGGTCGAGCCGCCTGGCGAGGTCGTCGAGGTCGGCTGCGAGGTTGTCGGTCATGGCTTCGGTGCCTTTCAGGTGGTTCTGCGGTGCCGGTCGAGTAGCGGAGCGTATCGAGACCCGCGTTCGGGCATGGTCTCGATACGCGCTTCGCGCTACTCGACCGGCGGTTCCACTAGTTGCCGCCCTCTTCGAGGGTGACGTCGATGGGCGACCAGTCGGCGCCCGTGAGGTCGAGGTCTTCGCCCTCGAGCTCCGAGAGGGCCTTCTCGATGTACTCGTTCGACCAGGCGGTGGCCGGGGGCTCCTCGGTGATGAGGTGAGCGCCCGTCTCGTTCACCGCGGCGAGCGCACCGGCGACGGTCTTGTCCCACGCGGTCTCGTCGATGACGCCGATGCCCTTGTCGGACGGCCAGATGAGCTTGTTCGTCTCGTTGACCATCCAGAGCTCGTGGCTCGGACCCCAGCCGGAGCCGGCCGCGATCGTGATGTCGGCGGCATCCTGCGGGTTGGCCGCGGCGAACGCCCAGCCCTTGATGACGGCCTTGAGGAACTTGACCGTCGTGTCCTGGTACTCGGTGTCGCTGTCGAGGCGCTCGGTGTCGGCCCAGATGGCGTCCTGGAGCATGGCGCCCTCGGTGTCCTCGTAGCTGATGACGTTGAAGTCGTCCTCGGTGTAGAGCTCGCCCGTGTCGGGGTTCACCGTCTCGAGCAGCTGCGCGTACTCGTTGTAGGTCATGGCCTGGGCCGCGTCGATGTCGCCCTGCAGGAACGCATTCATGTTGAAGTCCTGCGTGATGATCTGCACGGTCGAGGCGTCGAGGCCCTCGGCGGCCATGGCCGCGAAGATCTCCCACTCGTTGCCGAAGCCCCACGAGCCGATCTTCTTGCCCTCGAAGTCGGCGACCGAGTCGATGCCCGAGTCGGCCCACGACACCTGCAGGGTGCCGGAACGCTGGAAGATCTGGGCGATGTCGGTGAGGTTGGCGCCCTGCTCGATCGAGCCGAGCACCTTGGGCACCCAGGCGATCGCGTAGTCGACGTCGCCGTTGGCGAGCGCGTCCTGCGGCACGATGTCGCCGCCAGACGGGATGATCTCGACGTCAAGGCCCTCCTCCTCGAAGAAGCCCTGGTCGACGGCGGCGAAGTAGCCGGCGAACTGGCCCTGCGGGAGCCACTGCAGCTGGAGCTTGACCTCGGTGAGCGCGCCGTCGTCGCCGGAGCCGCCATCGGTGCCTCCGTCTCCGGACGAGCAGGCGGCGAGGAGGAACGCGGCCGTGACGGCGAACGCTCCGGCCGCGATTCCGCGGCGTGTGCTGTGCTTCATGTCAGTCCTTCCCTGGTTCTCGGTGCGAGACGTCTCGGTGCGAAACGGCTCAGTGCGAAACGGTGGTGCTGGTGGTGGAGCGCGTGCTGGTGCTGGTGGTGCGGGTTCCGGTGGTGCGGTCGGGGGTGGTGGTGCGGGTTCGGAGCACGAGTCGCTCGAGCAGGAGCGTCGCGAGGTAGAAGAGCAGGCCGAGGGCGATGGATGCCACGACGTAGGCCCAGGCGCGGGCGTAGGCGCTCGAGGCGGCCGACGTCGAGATGAGGCTTCCGAGGCCGCCTCGGGGTCCGCCGAAGTACTCGGCGACGAGGGCCGAGATCACGGCGAGTGAGGAGGCGATGCGGATGCCCGTGAGGATGAACGGCCTGGCCGTCGGCAGCGTGAGCGTGCGCAGCACCTGGCTGGGTGTCGCGGCGTAGGCGCGCATGAGCTCGCGATGCACCGGCGTGGTCTGCCGGAACCCGCGCAGCGTGTTCACGAACACCGGCACGAACGAGGCGATCGCGGCGATCGCCTGGCGGCCGAACTGGCTGTCGGCCCCGAACATCGAGTTCAGCACGGGCGCCAGCGCCACGATCGGCACGACCGCGAGCGAGGCGATGACGGGCGCGCTCATCTGGTCGACCACACGCCACCTCGCGGCGAGCGCGGCCAGGGCGATGCCGAGCAGCGATCCGACGACGAGGCCGATGAGCGCGTTCGTGCCGGTGATGATCGTGGCCGACACGATCGAGTCCCACGAGGCGACGAGCTCCTCGACGATCGAGGCGGGGCTCGGCAGCAGGTAGTCCGAGACCCCGACGACGCTCACGAGGAACTGCCAGAGGCCGAGCACGATCGCGCCCACCGTGATCGGCGCCACGATCCGCAGCGTCGTCTCGGCGCGCGGGCTCAGGTGCGCGGTCATCAGCGCGTCTCCACTCCGCGCGCGCCCATGGCGACCGGGGCGCCGTGCAGTGCCTCGCGCACGGCGGTGACCATCTCGAAGAACGAGCGGTCCTCGCGGAGGCCGTCGGTGCGTGCGGCGCGCGCCGCGCCACCGGTCGTGGCCACCGTCGTCGCCTGGGACACGCCGACAGCCGACCCCGCCGCCGCCGACCCGAGCCGCATGGGCACGATCTCGCGGATGCGGCCGGGCCGCGGCGACATGACGACGACGCGGTCGCTGAGGAACACGGCCTCGGGGATCGAGTGCGTGACGAACACGACGGCGGCTCCGGTCTCGGCCGAGATGCGCACGAGGTCGGACTGCATCTTCTCGCGCGTCATCTCGTCGAGGGCGCCGAACGGCTCGTCCATGAGCAGCAGCCGCGGCTGCTCGGCGAGCGATCGGGCGATCGCGACGCGCTGCTGCATGCCGCCCGAGAGCTGGTCGGGGTAGCGGTCGGCGAAGTCGGCGAGTCCGACCATGTCGAGCAGCTGCTCGACCTTGGCCTTGCGATCGGCGGATGCCACGCCGTGCAGCTCGAGCGGCAGTGCGACGTTCGCGGCGACCGTGCGCCAGGGCAGCAGCCCGGCCTGCTGGAACGCGATGCCGTACTCCTGGTCGAGGCGCGCCTGCGCCGGCGTCTTGCCGAACACCGTGATCGCACCGGCCGACGGCGCGTCGAGGTCGGCGATGAGGCGCATGAGCGTCGACTTGCCGCAGCCGCTCGGACCGATGAGCGACACGAACTCGCCCGCCGCGACCTCGAGGTCGATGCCCTCGAGGGCGTGCACCTGGCCGCCGCGCGTCTCGAACACCTTGTCGACGGCCTTCACCTCGACGGCGGTCACGCCGGCAGCGGGCGCCGATGGAGCGGTGGCCGGGGTCTCAGGAGCGGCAGCGTTCTCTGGAGCACTCATGCGGCTTCCTCCGTTCGTCGGTAGTTCTTGAGGATCACGCCGAGGAGCGCGACCGAGCCGGCGGCGACGAGGCCGAGCACGATGGCGCCGAAGATCGGCCCCCATGCCTTCGCCGGGTCGCCGGAGGCCTGCCCGGCGAACTGGATGAGCAGGCGGCCGATGCCGCCCTGCAGGCCCGTGGAGACCTCGGCCACGACCGCGCCGATGACGGCGTTCGCCGCGCCGAGCCGCAGCGCGGGCAGGAGGTAGGGCACGGCCGCGGGAAACCGCAGCTTCGCGAGCGTCGCCCAGTAGCCGGCCGCGTAGGTCTGCATGAGCTCCTCGTGGATGCGGTCGGGCGACTGCAGTCCCTTCAGGGCGCCGATCGCGATCGGGAAGAACGCCAGGTAGCTCGCGATGAGCGCGACCGACATCCAGTCCTGCCACTCGAACGAGCCGATCTCGACGCGCGAGCCCCAGCTCTTCACGATCGGCGCGAAGGCGATGAGCGGCACGGTCTGGCTCAGCACGATCCACGGCAGCAGGCCCCACTCGGCGAGCCGCCACCGCTGCATCACGAGCGCGAGGCCGACGCCGACGACGACGCCGACCAGCCATCCGGCCGCGGCGATGCCGAGGGTCGTGAGCGCCGCGAGCAGCACGACGAGCCAGAGCGCCTGCGCCGACGGGGAGCGCGTCACGGGCTCGCCGAGCCGCCCGATCATGTCCCACACGTGCGGCATCGCGAGATCGGTCGTGCGCGGCAGCACGCGGGTCTCGCCGATGAGCACGCCGTCGGCCGGCGCGAGCAGCTTGTAGCCCTCCCACAGCACGACGAGCAGCACGACGCCGAAGACGCCCCAGCCGACCGCGGCGAGGCGCCGACGGGCGACCGGGCCGCCGCGCCGCGCACCGCCGGCAGACCCCTTCGACCCCGGAGAGCGGATGCCGCGCCCCGGCGTCGCGCCCGCGGCATCCGCCATCGGGCTGGGGTCGCGCAGGTCGACGTCGGTCATGCCTTGGCCGTGATGTGCTCGGAGAGCGCGGGGATCACGGTCTCGCCGTAGACCCGCAGCGTCTCCTCCTTGTTGTCGTGCTGGAGGTAGCCGGCGAACTGGTCGACGCCGAGCTCGCGCAACTGCTCGAGCTTCGCGATGTGCTCCTCGGCCGTGCCGAGGATGCAGAACCGGTCGACGATCTCGTCGGGCACGAACGAGGTGTGGGTGTTGCCCGCACGCCCGTGCTCGTTGTAGTCGTAGCCCTCGCGGCCCTTGATGTAGTCGGTCAGCGCCTCGGGCACGTCGCCGTGCATGCCGTACTTCGCGACGATGTCGGCGACGTGGTTGCCGACCATGCCGCCGAACCACCGGCACTGGTCGCGCATGTGCTCGAGGTCGTCGCCGATGTACATGGGCGCGGCGACGCAGAACTTGATCGACATCGGGTCACGGCCGGCCGCCTCGGCGGCATCGCGCACGGTCTTGATCATCCACTTCGCGATGTCGACGTCGGCCAGCTGCAGGATGAAGCCGTCGCCGACCTCGCCCGTGAGCTTGAGGGCGAGCGGGCCGTAGGCGGCCACCCAGACCTCGAGCTCGGAGCCCTTCGACCACGGGAACTGCAGCTGGGAGCCCTTGTACTCGACCGACCGCGAGTTCGCGAGCTCGCGGATCACGTGGATCGACTCGCGAAGCTCGGACATCGTGACCGGCTTGCCGTTCGTGACGCGCACGGCCGAGTCACCGCGGCCGATGCCGCAGATCGTGCGGTTGCCGTACATCTCGTTGAGCGTGGCGAAGATCGACGCCGTCACGGTCCAGTCGCGCGTGGCCGGGTTCGTGACGAAGGGGCCGACCTTGATGCGGTGCGTCTCGCTCAGGATCTTGCTGTAGATGACGTAGGGCTCCTGCCACAGCAGGTGCGAGTCGAAGGTCCACGCGGTGCTGAAGCCGTACTGCTCGGCGAGCTTGGCGAGGTGCACGGTGCGCGAGGCGGGCGGGTTGGTCTGCAGGACGACGCCGAAATCCATGGGGGGCTCCGTTCGAGGGTGGGGAGAAGCGGGTGTCGTCCGGGTCAGATGAGGTACTGGCTGAGGCCCCGCTTGAGGTACTTCCCGTCGCCCTTGGCGCCGAGGTACTGATCGCCGTCGACGACGACCTTGCCGCGCGAGAGCACGGTGTCGACCTTGCCGTCGATCTCGTAGCCCTCCCACGCCGAGTGGTCCATGTTCATGTGGTGCGTCTTCTCGTAGCCGATCGACGTGTGGCCGTTCGGGTCGTAGACGACGATGTCGGCATCCGCCCCCGGCTGGATCACGCCCTTGCGTCCGTAGAGGCCGAACATGCGGGCCGGCGTCGTCGACGTCAGCTCCACCCAGCGCTCGAGGGTGATCTCGCCGGTGACGACGCCCTGGTACATGAGGTCCATGCGGTGCTCGATCGAGCCGATGCCGTTCGGGATCTTGCGGAAGTCGCCGAGTCCGAGCTCCTTCTGGTCCTTCATGCAGAACGGGCAGTGGTCGGTCGAGACCATCTGCAGGTCGTTCGTGCGCAGCGCCTGCCACATCGAGTGCTGGTGGCCCTCGGCGCGCGAGCGCAGCGGCGTCGAGCACACCCATTTCGCGCCCTCGAACGAGCCCCATTCGGGTCCGGATGCCCCGAGCTGGTCTTCGAGCGAGAGGTAGAGGTACTGCGGGCAGGTCTCGCCGAACACGTTCTGGCCCTTGTCGCGCGCCCAGGCGAGCTGCTCGACGGCCTGCTTCGCGCTCACGTGCACCACGTAGAGCGGAGCGCCCGTGAGCTTGGCGAGCATGATCGCGCGGTGGGTCGCCTCTTCTTCCATCTCCCAGGCGCGGGCGAGGCCGTGGTAGTACGGGTCGGTGTTGCCGGCGTCGACGAGCTGCTGGGCGAGCACGTCGATGGCGGGGCCGTTCTCGGCGTGCATCATCGTCATGAGGCCTGTGTCGCGCGAGACCTGCATGGCCTTCAGGATCTGCGCGTCGTCGGAGTAGAACACGCCCGGGTAGGCCATGAAGAGCTTGAAGCTCGAGATGCCCTCGTCGGGCAGCCGCTTCATCGCGGCCAGGGAGTCGGCGTTCACGTCGCCGACGATCTGGTGGAACCCGTAGTCGATGGCACAGTTGCCCGCGGCCTTGTCGTGCCAGGAGGCGAGGCCGTCTTCGATGCGCTGCCCGTACGTCTGCACGGCGAAGTCGATGATCGACGTGGTGCCGCCATGCGCGGCCGCCCGCGTTCCGGTCTCGAAGGTGTCGGATGCCTCGGTGCCCCCGAACGGCAGCTGCATGTGCGTGTGCGCGTCGATGCCGCCCGGGATGACGTACTTGCCGGTGGCGTCGATCACGCGGTCGACGGATGCCGCGACATCCGTTCCGAGCAGGGTGCTGCCGGGGGCGAGCACCGCGCGGATCGTCTCGCCGTCGATGAGGACGTCGGCCGCCGCGCGCCCGGTGGCGCTGACGACGGTGCCGCCGGTGATGAGGGTGGTGGTCATGATTCGCTCCTTCGCGTCTCGTCGCGCTCGGGTTACGGCTTCGCGATCTGGGCGTAGGAGTCGGGGCGCCGGTCGCGGTAGAACTGCCAGTCGTCGCGCATCTGCTGCACCATGTCGAGGTCGAGGTCGCGCACGAGCAGCTCCTCGTCGGTGCCGGAGCCGCGCTCGCCGACGAAGTTGCCGCGCGGGTCGATGACCTGGCTCGTGCCGTAGAAGTCGACGGCGAGGTCGCCGTACTCGTTGTCCTCGCGGCCGACGCGGTTCGGCTGCAGCACGAAGTAGCCGTTCGCGACGGCGGCGCACGGCCCTTCGACCTCCCACAGGCGGTTCGACAGCCCGGGCTTCGTGGCGTTCGGGTTGAAGACCATGTGCGCGTCGTTCAGGCCGAGCTCGCGCCATCCCTCGGGGAAGTGCCGGTCGTAGCAGATGTACATTCCGACGCGGCCGACGGCGGTGTCGAAGACGGGGTAGCCGAGGTTGCCGGGGCGGAAGTAGAACTTCTCCCAGAAGCGGTCGAGGTGCGGCAGGTGGTGCTTGCGGTACTTGCCGAGGATCGTGCCGTCGGCGTCGACGAGCACCGAGGTGTTGTAGTAGACGCCCGTCTGCGCCTCTTCGTAGATCGGCAGCACCATCACGGTGCCGAGCTGCTTCGCGAGGTCGGCGAAGCGCTGCACGATCGGGCCCTCTGCGGATTCGGCGAAGCGGTAGTACTTCTGGTCCTGCGTGATGCCGAAGTACGGGCCGTAGAACAGCTCCTGGAAGCACACCACCTGGGAGCCCTGCGCCGCGGCATCCCGCGCGAACTGCTCGTGCTTGTCGAGCATCGACTCCTTGTCGCCGGTCCACGTGGTCTGCGTGATGGCCGCTCTGACGATCGTCATGAAGATTCTCCTGAGTCGTGCGGCGCCATTGCCGTGCACTCGAGGATCGCCTGGCGTGGTGCTCGTGTCAGGTGTTCATCGGGTGCTGCTGCGACGCCGAGATGTACCGATTGAACTGCCGGTGGAACTGCCGAACGGAATGCCGAGGACTGGGCTCGTGACCCGTTCTGTTATTGTTCGGCTTGAACATTTCTCTTCTGTTTCACTCTGTGACGCTGTGGTTAAACATCCTGTCCCTTGCACCGTGTGGAGGCAATGGTGGTGTCAGGTATTCGTGTGGACGCCGAACGACTGATCGACCTCGCCGACTTCTCCGACGCGTCGCCCCGAGCCATCGCTGGGGAGGTCGCCCGGCTCGTGAACGGCGGCGACCTCGGAGCCGGCGATCGCCTGCCGACCGTGCGCGAACTCGCCGCGGCCATCGGCGTGAGTCCGGCGACGATCAGCCAGGCATGGCAGGCGTTGGCGCGCGCCGGCCTCATCGAGAGCCGCGGTCGCGCCGGCAGCTTCGTGCGCGGCGCGGCATCCGCCCGCCTCGCGCCCCGCATGCGCGGCATGGCGGCCCCCGACGACCCAGTGCGCCTCGACCTCTCACGCGGCACGCCGGACCCCCTGCTGCTGCCCGCGCTCGGGCCCGCGCTCTCGCGCGTCTCGGCGAAAGCCGAGACCGGCAGCTACCAGGCCGAGCCCGTGATCCCGCAGCTCGCGCGCGTGCTGCGCGACTCCTGGCCGAGCGACGCCGAGGCGATCATGGTCGTCGACGGCGCCCTCGACGCGATCTCGCGCACGCTCGAGCAGGTCGTGCGATTCGGCGACCGGGTCGTCGTCGAGAGCCCCGGCTTCCCGCCGTTCCTCGACCTGCTCGAGGTGCTCGGCACCGTGCCCGTGCCCGTGCGCCTCGACGAGCACGGCATGCGGCCCGAGTCCCTCGCCGCCGCGCTGCGCAAGCGCCCCGTCGCCGTGCTGCTGCAGCCGCGCGCCCAGAACCCGACCGGCGCGTCCATGACGCCCGCCCGCGCCGAGGCACTCGCCCGCACGATCGAGGCGGCCGAACGCGTCGACGACCTCGTCGTCATCGAGGACGACCACTCGGGCCTCATCTCCATCGAGGGCGACGTCACGCTCGGTACCTGGCTGCCCGACCGGGTCGTGCACGTGCGCAGCTTCTCGAAGTCGCACGGACCCGACCTGCGCATCGCCGCCCTCGGCGGCCCCCGCGACCTGATCGAGCACATCGCCGGCCGCCGCATGCTCGGCCCCGGGTGGACCTCGCGCATGCTGCAGACGATCCTGCTCGACCTGCTCGTCGACGGCACGGCCATCAACACCGTCACCGAGGCCCGGCGCCAGTACTACACGCGGCAGCGCACGCTCGGCGACGCCCTGCGATCCCGCGGCGTCGCAGCCGTGCCCGCCGACGGCATCAACCTGTGGATGCCGGTGCTCGGCGAGCGGTCGGCGCTCGTGCAGTTGGCGGCGGCCGGCATCCGCGTGGCGGCCGGCACGCCGTTCCTCGCGGCATCCGATGCGACGGATGCCGCGAACGGCATGCGCCAACGGGCCGGAGGCGACTTCGTGCGCGTCACCGTCGGCGCCGTGCGCGCCGCGGCCGACGAGGTCGCCGACGACCTCGCGTCGGCCGCGACGCACCTCGTGGCGGGCGGCTACTGAGCTCCGACTGCCGCGCGAGTGAGGCGCTGCGATAGTCTGCCCCCAAAGCGCGGTCGCATGGGGGGAGTCCAGATGACCGACTCGACGAACACGGTGCAGGGCGGGTCATCCGCCGCCGTGAAGGACACCGACCAGGCGCGCAAGCGGCCCTCCGCCGCCGACGCGGCCGACGCCTCGCCGGCGACCCCGACGCCCGCGCGGCGGGCGCTCCGGCTCCTCGCGCGGGTGCCGTTCACGCTCGTGCTGCTGGCGACGCTCGTGATCGTCGGCATCCTGGTCGGCGGCTTCACGGCGCCGATCACCGACGCGGACTGGTACGAGACGTTCGCCTACGGCGTGCCCTCGTTCGCCGACGGTCGCTGGTGGACGACGCTGACCGGCACGTTCCTCGTCGCGCAGCCGTGGGGCTACCTCGTGCTCGTGCTCACGGCCCTCGGCGTCGGCTGGCTCGAGTTCCGGCGCGGCACCGGCCGGGCCGCCGCCTACTTCTTCGGCGGTCAGGCGATCGCCATCATCGGCTCCGCGATCGTCATCGCCGGCTTCGCCGAGATGGGGTCGCACTGGGCCGAGGCGCTCGTCACCCAGGTCGACGTCGGCCCCTCGGGCGGCGTGTTCGCGTGCATCACCGCCGCCGCCGCGAGCCTCGGGTCGCCGTGGCGCGGCCGGGCCCTGCTCGTGCTGACGGCGTTCACGCTCGTGAGCGTGCTCTTCCTGGGCACGATCGCCGACGTCGAGCACGCGATGGCGGTCGGCATGGTGCTGCTCATCAACGCCGGCTCGTTCAGCAAGCCGACGCTGCGCGAGCAGCGCTGGGTGGCGTTCGTCATGATCGTCGCGCTCATCGTCGTGCAGCTCATCGCCTCGATCGTGCCGACGTACGGTCCGTTCGGCATGACGCAGGTGGGCGGCATCGACGTGCTCGACGTCGTGATCGACCTGATCATCGTGGTCGTCGTCGCGACCGGCCTCCGCGGCGGGTACCGCGCGGCCTGGGTCGTCGCCGTCATCCTGGCCGCGTTCAACGTGCTGGCGGGCGCGCTCTCGGTCTTCATCATCGCCCACCCCGACCTGTTCGACGGCAGCACCGACTACGACGACCGCGAGGGGCTCGCGTTCGCCGCGGCATCCGGATTCCTGTGGGCGGTGATGCTCGTGTGGCTCGTGGTGTGCGCGCGGGCGTTCCGCGCCAGGCTCCGGCGACGGCTGACCGGCGACCGCGGTGCCGACCGCCCTGGCGCTCGCCTCGACGAGGTGCGGCACGTCGTGCAGACGGCCGGCGGCGGCGCCCTCTCGTGGATGGCGACGTGGCGCGACAACCGGCACTACTTCGGCTCGGACACCGGCACGGTGGTCGCCTATCAGACTCACCAGGGTGTCGCGCTCGTGCTCGGCGACCCCATCGCCGAGCCGGAGAAGCTCGGCGAGACCCTGACCGAGTTCATCGACACGGCCGAGCGCGCCGGCTTCGTGGTGTGCGTGTTCGGCGCGGGGTCGGCGGCGCGCGATGCGATGCCGACGGGCTGGCACGCCCTGCAGGTCGCCGAGGACACGATCGTCGACCTGCCCAGCCTCGAGTTCACGGGCAAGAAGTGGGGTGCGGTGCGCACGGCGCTGAACCGGGCCGACCGCGACGGGGTGCGGTTCCGGTTCGCCTCGCTCGCCGCCGAGCCTCGCGCGGTGCGCGCCCAGATCACGGCGATCTCCGAGCAGTGGGTGGGCGACAAGGGCCTGCCCGAGATGCGCTTCACGCTCGGGTCGATCGACGAGGCGCTCGATCCCGCGGTGCGCATGGCGATCGCCGAGTCCGCCGACGGCACCGTGCAGGGCTTCCTGAGCTGGCTGCCCGTGTACGCGCCCGGCGGCCGCATCCGCGGATGGACGCTCGACCTCATGCGACGCCGTGACGGCGGCGGGTTCCCGCCCGTCATGGAGTTCCTCATCGGGTCGTCGGCGCTCGCCTTCCGCGACGAGGGGGCGGAGTTCCTCTCCCTGTCGGGGGCGCCGCTCGCCCGAACCGACTCGCCCGACGACGAGCGCCAGATCGAGGTCATCCTCGACAAGCTCGGCGGCATCCTCGAGCCGGCCTACGGGTTCCGCTCGCTGCACCGGTTCAAGCAGAAGTTCAACCCGCGCGGCGAGCCCATGTACCTGCTCTACCGCGACGGCGCCGACCTCGCCCGCATCGGCGTCGGGCTCGTGCGCGCGTACCTGCCCGACGCGTCGGTGCCGCAGCTCGTGCGCGCGGGCCTCTCGATCGGCAAGTAGGCGACCGCCCGTCTTCGGGCATCGCCGGTCGGGGCTCCGGGCTCCCGGGCTCCGGCTTTCAGGTCGTCAGTCGCGAGCGGATGTCGCGGGCCGCCGCCTGCGGATCCGCAGCGCCGCGGCACCGGCGAGCAGCAGCGCGAGCCCGACGAGCAGCGTCGGCGTCGACTCGACGCCGGTCGAGGCCATGCCGGTCGGCGTTCCGCCCGTCGAGCCACCGCCGGTCGAGCCGCCACCCGGAGGCGTTCCCGGATCCGTCGGACCGCCGGTCGGCGGGGGCTCCTCGCCCTCGTCGACCGTGATCGTGAACGAGTCCGAGACGACCGCGAAGAGCACGATCTCCTCGGCGGGAGCGGAGTCGGTCGCCGTGCACGTCACGGTCGTGACCCCGATCGGGAAGAAGTCCCCGGAGTCCGCGTCGCAGGCGACGTCGACGGGGGCGACGCCGCCGGTGGTCGTGGGCGGGTCGAAGTCCACGTTGTCGCCGGTCTCGCCGAACGGCACCTCGACGACGATGTCGTCGGGCACCGTGATCGTCAGCGGATCGGGCGACACGACCACCTGGAACGTGACCTCGTTGTCTTCGGAGGTCGAGGCCTCGCTCGGGTTGGACGCCGCATCCGTCGCGGCTCCGGCGACGACGTCGGCGATCGAGAGACCATCAGCCGACATGCCCGACACCTCGACCGTGTAGCTCGCGCCCGCACCCGATACGACCGCCGTCGTCGGGTTCGCCGACCCGCTCAACACGACGTCCGCATTCGTGAACCCGGTCACGGGCTCACTGAACTCGACCTCGAACACGATCGGCGACGCACCCGTCGGATCGGCCTGGGCTGCGCCCTGCTCGATCGTCACCGTCGGCGCCGTGACGTCACCCTCGTCGTACTGGAACGTCACCTCGTTGTCGACCGACGTCGACGCCTCGGACAGGTTGCCCGCCAGATCCTCGGCCGCACCCGCCACGACCTCCGCAATCACGAGACCGTCAGCCGACATGCCCGACACCTCGACCGTGTAGTTCGCGGCCGTTCCGGACACCACCGCCGTCGTCGGGTTCGCCGAACCGCTCAAGACGACATCGGCCGGACCGAACCCGCTCACGGGCTCGCTGAATACGACCTCGAAGACGATCGGCGACGTCCCCGTCGGGTCGGCCTGCGCCGCGCCCTGCTCGATGGTCACCGTCGGTGCCACCTCGTCGACGCCCGCGAACGTGACCTCATTGTCGACCGAGGTCGACGCCTCCGAAAGGTTGCCGGCCGCGTCCTCAGCGGCCGCCGCGACGACCTCGGCGACGACCAGCCCGTTCGCACTCATGCCCGACACCTCGACCGTGTACGACGCTCCCGTACCGGACACAGCGGCGGTCGTCGGGTTCGCCGAACCTGAGAGCACCACATCCGTATTCGTGAACCCGGTCACCGGCTCGCTGAACTCGACCTCGAAGACGATCGGCGACGCACCCGTCGGGTCGGCCTGGGCGACTCCCTGCTCGATCGTCACCGTCGGCGCCGTGACGTCACCCTCGTCGTACTGGAACGTCACCTCGTTGTCGACCGACGTCGACGCCTCCGACAGGTTGCCCGCAGCGTCCTCAGCGGCCGCAACGACGACCTCGGCGACGACCAGCCCGTTCGCACTCATGCCCGAGACCTCGACCGTGTACGACGCCCCGGCGCCCGACAGGACCGCCGTCGTCGGATTCGCCGAACCGCTCAACACGACATCCGTGTTCTCGAACCCGGTCACCGGCTCACTGAACTCCACCTCGAACACGATCGGCGACGTCCCCGTCGGGTCGACCTGGGCAGCGCCCTGCTCGATCGTCACCGTCGGCGCCACCTCGTCGACACCCGAGAACGTCACCTCGTTGTCTTCGGACGTCGACGCCTCGGAGAGGTTGCCCGCGGCATCCTCGGCGGCTGCCGCGACGACCTCGGCGACGACCAACCCGTTCGCACTCATGCCCGACACCTCGACCGTGTACGACGAACCAGCGCCCGACACGACCGCCGTCGTCGGGTTCGCCGAACCGGAGAGCACGACATCCGTGTTCTCGAACCCGGTCACCGGCTCGCTGAACTCCACCTCGAACACGATCGGCGACGTGCTCGTCGGATCCGCCTGCGCGGCTCCCTGCTCGATCGTCACCGTCGGCGCCACCTCGTCGACACCCGAGAACGTCACCTCGTTGTCTTCGGATGTCGATGCCTCGGAGAGGTTGCCCGCCGCATCCTCGGCCGCTGCCGCGACGACATCCGCGACGACCAGCCCGTTCGCGCTCATGCCCGACACTTCAACCGTGTACGAGGCTCCTGCACCCGACAGGACCGCCGTCGTCGGATTCGCCGAACCGCTCAGCACGACATCCGTGTTCTCGAGCCCGGTCACCGGCTCACTGAACTCCACCTCGAACACGATCGGCGAGGTCCCGGTCGGGTCGGCCTGGGCAGCGCCCTGCTCGATCGTCACCGTCGGCGGGGTCGTGTCGGTCGGCACTTCGTCGTCGAGAATCGTGACCAGCGCCGTCGGGTCGGTGATCGTCACGTCGTACCCGGGCGGGTCGGCCGGGAACCCGTCGATCGAGACGGTGTACGTCTCCCCCGGATCGAGGTCGCCGTCCTGCAGCGCATCGACGGGGATGTCGATCGACGCGGCATCCTCCGGCACGGCGAAGGTCTGCGCGGCGATGGGCGAGAAGTCGGCGGCGCTCGTGGGCGGCACCGCGGACGTCGAGATCGTCACGTCGAAGGCCGGGTGCGTCGTCGGCGACACCACGAGCGGCACCGTCGTCGCGCCACCCTCGGGCACCGAGACATCCGTCGGCAGCGACACCTCGATGGTCTCGCCCTCGCCGACCTCGACGACGACCTTCTCGGTGGTCGGGA
Organism: Agromyces sp. Leaf222; assembly: GCF_001421565.1. Classification (NCBI taxonomy): domain Bacteria; kingdom Bacillati; phylum Actinomycetota; class Actinomycetes; order Micrococcales; family Microbacteriaceae; genus Agromyces; species Agromyces sp. Leaf222. Next base: position 189,272 of record NZ_LMKQ01000003.1, read on the forward strand.
AGTCGTTCGTGTCGAGGTCGAAGCCGAAGAACGGCACCTGGATGCCGTAGGGCGGGTCGCCGAGGTACTGCAGCGGCAGGCCGTTGTTGCCGAGGTCGGAGACCAGGAACCGCACGGTGCAGGTCGTGTCGGTGAGCCCCGTCGCCTGGAACTCGACCTGGTCGAGGGCGTAGTTGAGGCTGTCGATCGCGTTCAGCCCGCTCACGACCCCGGCGAACGCGCTGTGCGGGTCGCTCGGGTTGCCGGTCGCGAACGGCAGGTTCTTCACCTCGTCGGGCAGCGCCGCCATCGCGGCGTCGATCAGCGCCGTCTTGTTCGTCTGGTACTCGGCGTACTCGGGGTCGGCCGGGTCGGGCTCGAGTCCGAGGTCGAGCGCGTCCTCGAACAGCTGCTCAAGATCGTCGGAGATCGTGAACGGCGACGCGGGCATCGCGAAGGTGCCGCAGTCGGCCCACGCGATGAGCAGCCACTCGTCGCCCGGCCCGTCGATGGTGTCGTTGTCGTCCTGCTCGTCGTTGTCCTCGTCGAGGACGTTCCAGTCCTCCTCATCGGGCTGACCGATGTCGTCGCCGGCGTCGCCGAGGAACCCCGTGCCGCCCGACGGCACCTGGAACACCTCGTCGGGCACCTCGACCTCGGGGAACTCGTTGATCTTCTGCACCCGGATCTCGACCTCCATCGAGGCGGTGCCGATCGCGGGGTCGCCGGCGGCGAGCGTCACGTCGAGCGTCTCGGGATTCGAGCCGTTGTAGTAATACGGGTCGTCCTCGGTGCCGTCGTCATCCTCGTCGGGGTCGGGCAGGTAGACGAGCGTCGCGAGCGCGGCGTTCACCTGGGCGGTCGTGCCGATGAGCGCAACGGCCGGGGCCGGCAGGTCGCTCAGCTCGTCCTTGTCGCGCTCGAGCGCGCCGTCGGCGAACTTCAGCACGTCGAACGGGCTGTCGCCGTCGTCCTCCTGGGTCGGCAGCGGGTCGAACGTCAGCGTGCCGTGCGAGACCGAGAGCTGCACCGCGGTGCATCCGCCCTGGTTCCAGTCGGGCGCCGCCAGCGCGCATCCGACCTCACCCGACTCGACCTCGATCGTGCGCACGTCCTGTGAGATGAGGTCGGTCTCGCCATCGAAGGGCAGGTCGCCCTCGGGGATGATCGTCGGGAATCCGTCAGGAATACTCACCGGCAGCGACCCGGCCGGCGCCATGTAGAGGCGCGTCGGCGGCTCGACGAACGAGGGCGGCGCGGCATTCGCGGGCGCGGCGAGCGGGAAGACGATGAGCGCGGCGGTCGCGAGCGCGGCGAGCACGGTTCGCACGGGCGTGAGCGAGCGGATGCCGCGGCGCGGCGCTCCTGCGCCACGCTCGAGGCGCGACCGGCTCGCCTGGTGCCCTGGGACGCGTTCGGACATCCCGACCTCCTGTGGTCTGGCGCGGGGAACTCATCCCGAGACAAGCAGTCGAGCCCTGGAGCGTCAAGAGCATTCCTCACGTTCTGCGCGATCGGGTGCAGCCAGTTCGGGGGACATGGAGTGGCTGTCGGTGCGCACCGTGCGGGCGGCGCGACTCCGGCCGCCGCTTAGGCTTGCCGAGTGCGGATCACAGTGCTCGCGGGCGGCGTCGGAGGGTCGCGCTTCGTGCGCGGCGTGCGTGAGGAATGCGCGAGGCGGTGGCCCGACCCTTCGACAGGCTCAGGACGGCGCGGCGAAGGCGGCACCGTGGCATCCGTCACCGTGATCGTGAACACCGGCGACGACATCTGGCTCTCTGGCGTGCGCCTCATGCCCGACTTCGACTCGCTGCTCTACTCGCTCGCGGGCGTCAACGACACCGAGCGCGGCTGGGGTCGCGCCGGCGAGACCGAGCGCGTCTCGGCCGAGCTGCGCGAGTGGGGCGTCGGCTGGCCGTGGTTCACGCTCGGCGACCTCGACCTCGGCACCCACCTCGCCCGCACCGCATGGCTCCGCGACGGGCTCACCCCCTCGCAGGTCGGCGAGCGCCTGCAGCGGCGATGGCCGCTCGGCGTGCGGCTCATCCCGGCGACCGACACCGAGGTCGACACGCACGTGCTCGTGGCCGACCCCGAGGCATCCGGTTCCGAGGACGGCTCCGGCTCCGGCTCCGGCACCGGCGAGCGCGAGATGCACTTCCAGGAGTGGTGGACGAGGTACCGCGCGACGCTGCCCGCGCTCGCCTTCCGGCAGCGCAACCTCGCCGAGGCCCGCCCGGCGCCCGGCGTCGTCGAGGCGATCGCCGACGCCGACCTCGTGCTCATCGCCCCGTCGAACCCGGTGGTCTCGATCGGCACGATCCTCGCCGTTCCGGGCATGCGCGAGGCGCTCGCAGCGACCGCGGCTCCCGTGGTCGGCGTCTCCCCGATCATCGGCGGCAAGGTCGTGCGCGGCATGGCCGACGCCTGCCTGCCCGCGATCGGCGTCGAGACGAGCGCCGAGGCGGTCGGCCGGCACTACGGATTCCGGCGCGACGGCGGCCTGCTCGACGCATGGCTCGTCGACGAGACGGATGCCGCGGCCGCGGCGGCACTGTCGGCCGAGGGCCTGCTCGCGGCATCCGCCCCGCTCTGGATGCACGACCTCGATCGCTCGGCCGACCTCGCCGGTGCGGCGATCGACCTCGGCACCACCGCCCGGAGCGCCTGAGCACATCAGCGCCCGAGCGCCCGAGCCCCTGAGCGCGTAGCGTTGCGCGCATGGCGTACTTCTCCGAAACCCGCCACGACCTGCTCGACGGGGTCGCCCGGGAGTTCCTGCACCTGACCCCCCGCGGTCGACGACTCGTCGCGATCGAGGGAGCCGACTCCGAGCGGGCCGCGCGGTTCGCCGACGACCTCGCGGGCGCCCTCGAAGCGCAGGGCCAGGTCGTGGCGCGGCGGTCGCTCGGCGACGTCGACGAGGCGACGCTGCGCGCCGAGACGATCGAGCCGTTCCGCGCGGGCACGCTCGACGGGGCGAGCGACCCCGACACCGTGCTCGTGGTCGACGGCCGCCGCCTGCTCAACGAGAAGGTCCGCGGCATCTGGCACTTCACCGTCTGGGTGCTCGCGGGCGAGGAGCTGCCGCACGCGGGCGTCAACGTCATCGTCGACGCGACCCTTGACTCGACGCCGAAACGCTTCTTCTACGACTACTGCGCGCTGCCGCCGAGCGTGGGGGAACTCCGCTGATCGGGATCCGGCCCGAGCGCTCGACGGATGCCGCGGCCGTCGCAGCACTGCACCTCGCCGCGTTCGGCGCGCACGGAGACGTCGTGAACGCGATGGTGCGGGATCTGCGGCCGACGATCGCCGAACTCGGCGGCTGCTCGTTCGTGGCAGTGGACGGCGACGGCGACGGCGACGGCGACGGCGACGGCCGGGTCGTCGGTCACGTCATGATCACGATGAGCCTGCTCGACGCACCCGACCGTCTGATGCCGGCGCCGGTGCTGAGCCCGCTCGCCGTCGAACGCGACCGGCAGGGCGCGGGCATCGGCTCCACGCTCGTGCGCCGCGCGCTCGAGCATGCGGAGGCAGCCGGCTCGCCGTTCGTGTTCCTCGAGGGCGACCCGGCCTACTACTCGCGCCTCGGGTTCGTCGCGGCAGGCGGGCTCGGATTCCGCAGGCCGTCGCTGCGCATCCCCGAGGCCGCGTTCCAGGTGCATCCGCTCGGCTCGTACGACGCCTCGATGACGGGCACGCTCGTCTACGCGTGGCCGTTCTGGGCGCACGACGCGGTCGGCCTGCGCGACTGAACCGGGGTGCAGAGCGCCCGTCCGCGGCATCCGCCCGACGAGCCGTACTGAAGACGGCCCAGAGGGGTGTTCCCCTCTGGATCCCGGTGCCGAAGTGCCGGAGTGCCGGAGTGCCGGAGTGCCCGAGTGCCCGAGTGCCGCCGAGTCCAACGTCGAGACCCTCGCAGCGACGCTCAGGGGATGTAGTCGACCACGCCGTGCGGGGCGACCGCGGCGCGGTACCGCTCGACGAGCTCGCGCCACCCCGACTCCAGCGTGAACTCGTGGGCGTGCACCGCCTCGGTGAAGTGCCATAGCAGGTACGGATGCGCGCCGAGCAGGTACAGGGCCTCGAAGTCGCGCGCGGCGAAGGCGGCCCGTTCCTCGTCGGTGAGCACGCGGTCGTCGGTCGCCCCCTCGGGGCCGCCGCCCTCGGCGAGCCAGCGGTCGACGTAGGCGGCCGGGTCGGCGACGTACTCGGCGACGAGCGCGTCGGAGAGCTCGACGAAGCGCATGAACTTGTCGACCATGTATCGGGTCATCAGCGGGTCTCCCACAGGAAGAAGGGACTCGACGCGAACCGCGACTCGGTCACGTCGGCGAAGTCGGCGGGCCGGCCGCCCATCGCGGCGAGCGCGGCGACGGCGTTGAGGTACTGGTAGGTCATGCAGCCGGCGTCGAGCAGTCGGTCGAAGTCGCTGCAGACGGCGATCGCGCCGTCGAGGTCGCCGTCGCGCATCCACGCGGCCGCTGCCCGGTCGAAGTCGGGGTCTGGCGAACCCGCGAAGGTGCGCGGGCCGCCGACGTCGTTCGCCATGTGGCCCGAGGTGAGCAGGGCGACCCGGGCATCCGAGTCCCACCCCGCGACCGCCGAGCGCACGTGCTCGCCGAGTGCGATGAACCGGCGCACCGACGGCACCGGCGGCATCGAGGCGTTCGTGTGGATCGGCACGACCGGCACGTCGAGCTCGGGCCGCACGTACTGCAGCGGGATCACGAAGCTGTGGTCGAGCCGCCACTCGAGGCTCACCGAGAAGTCGATCGCCTCTGGCTGCACCCGGCGACCGGTGATCTCGTCGGCGAGTTCGCGATGGCCCTCGAGCTCGACGTAGTCCATGCCGAACGTGCGCACCTCGTTCTCCCAGGTGCCGTGGTACGACTCGGCCTTGCCGACGACGAACGCCGGCGAGTGGTCGTACGAGAACTGCCGCAGGTGGTCGGTGCCGATGACGACGACCACGTCGACGTCGTGCTCGGCGAACGACCGCCGGAACCGCGCGAAGTTCGCGGCGACCCCGGCGAGGTCGTCGGGCATCGGGTCGCGCATCGCGCGCCAGAGCAGCGGGTTGTGCGGCGTGGCCGCCGCGAGCACGAGCTCGGCCATCGGGTTCCGTTTCTCGAGGGTCTGGGTTCAGGAGGGCGGCGGGCTCAGAGCCCGAACAGGGTGCGGGCGTTGTCGAGCAGGATCTTCTGTCGCGACTCGGGCTTGAGGCCCAGTTCGTCGAACTCGGTCATCCAGCGGTCGGCGGTCATGACGGGCCAGTCCGAGCCGAAGAGCACCCGGTCGCTGATGAGCGAGTCGGCGTAGCGCACGACCTCGGGCGGCAGGTACTTCGGCGCCCAGCCGGACAGGTCGAGGTAGACATTGGACTTGTGCCAGACCATGGCGAGGTTCTCGAGGTGCCAGGGCCAGGCCGGATGCGCGCTGATGATCTTCAGCTCGGGGAACTCGGCGGCGACGTCGTCGATGTACGGCACGGGGCGGGCGTTCTCGAGACGGTAGCCGCCACCGCCCGGGGTGCCGGCGCCGGCACCGGGGAAGCCCGAGTGGAACATCACGACGAGCCCGAGCTCGGCGCACGTCTCCCAGATCGGGAAGAAGCGCCGGTCGTTCGCGAGGAACTTCTGCCGAGACGGGTTCAGCTCGCCGACGCCCCTGATGCCGTACTCGGCGTGCATGCGTCGGATCTCGGCGACCGCTGCCTCGCCCTTCCACGGGTCGATGCCCGCGAACGCGAGGAACACGTCGGGGTGGTCGGCCTGCGCCTTGCCGAGCAGGTCGTTCGGTGCGCCCTTGATGCCCGAGGTGGTCTCGGAGTCCGAGTTCACGATGACCGCCATCATGCGGCGGTCGCGGTACTGGTCGGCCTGCTCGGCGAAGCTGACCACCGGCCGCTCCCGCCCGAAGTGCTTGGCCATCTGCTGGTGCCGCTGCCCCATCGCCGCGAGGAACTCCTCGGTCTGCGGGTGCGTGTGCACGTCGATGGCGACGAGGTCGTCGATGCCGCTCATGCGCTGGCTCCTTCGATGGTGGGGGCGGATGTCACGGCGGATGTCCCGGCGGATGTCCCGGCGACGCCGGATGTCGCAGCGGCGGCGGTCGTCGCGGCGGGGCCGCCGAGCACCGTGCCGTTGTCGGCGCCGAGGCGCGGCGCCGCGCGCAGCACGGGTCGCCCGCTGCGGTGGAACCGGGTGCTCGGCGCGGGGACGCGCAGCGGTTCGCCGTCCGGTCCGGCGATCTCCTCGACGAGGCCCATCGAGGCGACCTGCGGGTCGTCGAGGAGGTCGGCCACGGTGTTCAGCGGCCCGTGCGGGATGTCCGCAGCCGCGAGCCGGTCGAGCCAGTGCTGCCGCGGCATCCGCTCGGTGATCGCCTTGAGCTCGACGTCGAGCTCGTCGTAGTTGCGCACGCGCGCCTCGCGGGTGGCGAACCGGGGGTCGGATGCCAGTTCGGGACGCTCGAGCACCGCGACGAGGCCCGTCCAGAACTTCTCGGGCACCGACATGTGGATGACGAACGCGCGCCCATCGGACCCGACGCAGGCGTACGCCTGGGCGCGGCGCGGCCGGGAGTCGGGGCCCGCCACCTGCCCGGTCTCGAGGTAGGTCGAGGCCGCCTCGGTGAGGAAGTCGATGAGCGACCCGACCATCGACACCTCGAGGTGCTCGCCCTCGGCGACCTCGCCGGCCTCGCCGACCGCGCCCGACCCGCCGCGGGCGCTGCGCGCGTGCAGCGCCGCGAGCACCGCCTGCGACGCGGACATGCCCGAGAGCAGGTCGGAGAACGCCGGGCCGAGCGGGCGCAGGGTCTCGGCAGGCACGACCTGGCTGTACATCGCGCCGACGGCCGAGATCACCGTGTCGTACGCCGGGCGCTTCGCATACGGCCCCTCGGCGCCGAAGCCCGTGATCGAGCAGGTGATGAGGGCGGGGTTGAGCTCGTGCAGCACCTCGGGCCCGAACCCGAGGCGAGCGGCGACGCCCGGGCGGAAGTTCTCGATGAGCACGTCGGCCGTGCGGGCGAGCTCGAGCAGCTCGGCGAGCCCGTCGGGCGACTTGAGGTCGAGCGTGACGGCGCGCTTGCCACGGTTGTACGCGGCGAACTGCGGACTCATCGTGCCGCTGCCCTCCCAGCGCCGCATCGGATCGCCGTCGGGCGATTCGACCTTCACGACGTCGGCGCCGAGGTCGGCGAGGAGCTTCGCGGCGTACGGACCCGAGATGTACTGGCCGAGCTCGATGACGCGGATGCCGGCGAGCGGGCCCGCCTCCTCGGCGGCGTCGCGGTGGGGCGTGTTCATCTGGTGCGGTCCTCTCGGAGGGTTCTGACGCGGTCGGGGCGGCGGTCACACCACATCGATGACCACCTTGCCCCTCGGCGAGGCACCGAAGCCGCGGTAGGCGCCCACGATGTCGTCGAGCGGATGCCGCGAGCCGATGATCGGCGCGATGGTGCCGTTCTGCACGTGTCGCAGCGCACGCCGCACGTGCTCGTAGTCGGCGCTCGCGACGCCGCGGAGCTGCTTGCGCTTGAGGTACAGGTCTCGGGCGTCGAGTTCGAGCCTGGCGTCGACGGAGGCGGAGCAGAAGACCGCGCGGCCTCCCCAGCCGAGCGCCGCGACCCCGGCGGCGATCGTGCCGCCGTGGCCGCTCACGTCGATCGCGACGTCGAACGCGTCGAGGTCGGCGAGTCGGCCTGCGAGCCTCGCGGCGTCGGGGGCGACGATCTGCTCGACCCCGTCGAGGCGGGGGAGTTCGGCACGCGAGGCGGCGACGACCGAGGCGCCCAGGTGCCGGGCGTAGGCGACGGCCGCATGGCCGAGCGTGCCGCCCGCGCCGGTCACGAGCACCCGGTCGGCGGCGGTGACGGCCGCGGCGTCGAACGCGTTGATGACGATCGGCAGGCTGTGCACGGTCGCGCTGGCCGTCGCGGCGTCGAGGTCGTGGCGGTCGAACGCGTTGCGTGAGGGCACGACGACGAACTCGGCGGCACCCCCGTCGCGGTGCACGCCGAGCACGGACTGCGCCGGGCAGTCCGCCTCGTGGCCCATCGCGCATCGCGCGCAGTCGCCGCACGGGATGTTCGGCTTGACGACGACGGCCTGGCCGAGTCGTCGCGCGTCGACGCCCTCGCCGAGCTCGACGATGATGCCGGCGGGGTCGAGTCCGAGCACGCGCGGCAGGCGGGCGGCACGGCCGGGACCGAGGCCGGCGATGACGTTGAGGTCGAGCTGGTTGAGGCTCACCGCCTCGACGGCGATGAGCACCTCGCCGGATCCGGGCACCGGGCGCGCGATGTCCCCGACGCGCAGGCCCTCGAGTCCACTGGCTTGCAGTTGCGCCGCTCGCATCCGCACCCCGTTCCCGTCTCGGTCACGAACTTCGATGTCGTGATTTCTGGATACCGTATCCAATCTGCAGCGACGTGTCCACCGATCCGCCGTCAGGCGGCGACATCCGACCTCACCCGGTGGCCGGTCGCCTCGTGCCGACGGATGCGCTTCGCAGCGCCGCAATCCAACCGTAACCATCGGCTTCACCCGGAATCATGGACACTTCGAGGGATTTTGGATACGGTATCCGTCAATTCGCACGAGGCCCCGTACTGTGCGGCCGGCCCCGTTCGAGACACCCGCTGAGAATGGAGAGTCATGCGCAGATCCATCCGCCGATACGGCCTCACCGCGGCAGCCGCCCTCGCAGCATTCACGCTGCTGGCAGGATGCGCCGCGAACCCCGGAGGCTCCGCCGACGCCGAACCGGTCACCCTCGCCGACGGCGAACCCGGGGCAGCGGAGGACACCGAGATCACGGTGGCCATCCCGTTCCCCGACATCACCATGTACTCGATGTACGTGCTCGCGACCGACCTCGGCTACTACGAGGAGGAGGGCCTCACCGTCGAGGTCATCACGGCCGACAACGTCACGGCCGCCGTCGCGAGCGGCAGCGCCGACATCGGCGTCGAGTCCACCGGCACGGTCATCGAGGCGATCCGCGGCGGCGTGGAGGTCGACCTGGTCGGCGGCCACTACTGCCGCCAGAACTTCGACTTCGCCGCCCAGAAGGGCATCACGAAGGTCGACGACCTCGAGGGCACGTCCATCGTGCTCGCCGGCACCCCGGGCGACCCCGCCGAGTTCCAGCGCAAGCTGGTGCTGAAGGAGGAGGGCTGGGACCTCGACACGGTGCAGACCGAGGTCGTCTACCCCGGGCCCGGCTCCGAGTCGTGGACCGAGTTCTTCGTGAACGACCGCATCTCGATGCAGCCGTTCTACGCCGACGACCTGCCCGCGCTCGAGGAGCACGGGGCGAACGTCATCGTCGAGTCGCTGCGCAACTGGGCGAACGACGTGCAGGTGGCCGGCAGCGGCTGGGTCGCCGAGAACCCGAACACGCTCGTGCGGTTCCTGCGCGCCACGCTCAAGGCGACCGACTACATGACGGCTCCGGCGCCCGGCGTGTTCCCCGAGAACGTCGACTCGGTGCTCGACATCTACGAGGCGAACGACTTCGACGTCGAGGTGCTCCGCGACAGCGAGAGCCCCTGGGTGCTCGACGGCCACCTCGCCTGCTCGAACCTCTACTTCGACACCGAGGCATGGGACACCACCATCGAGACGCAGTCGCTCGAGCCGGTCGAGTTCGACGAGTCGCAGCTCGTCTACCTCGAGAAGGCGCAGGAGCTGCTCGGCATCGACAACGCCGGACCCGAGACGCTGACCTACCCGGGCGCACCCTGATCGACCCTGAGCACCTGCTTCGCGGCACCTCCGCCTCGAAGCCGAAGAGCCCCCACCGGAGCGCATGCCGGCGGGGGCTCTTCGTCGCTTTCGAGCTTGCTGCGCATGCATGCATGCAGACGTCTCGATCGACGTTCCGACCGCACCGTTGGCCTGAATGCCGAGAGCCCCCGCCGAGCAGATGTCGGCAGGGGCTCCTCGTTCGTTCAGGGGCTACTTCTTGCGGTGCGTGGCCTCGGTGATGTCGCTGCCGGTCGAGCGGCCTGCGACCTTCGACTTCTTGTCGGCGCGCTTCTCCTTGAGGGTGCGCGTTGCCGCGGTTTTCGATGCGGACTTCTTGGGGGACTTGTCGGACATGATGCCGCCTCTGTTCGGGAGCTCGAACGGCCCCGTGCGCGCAACCCTACGCGGTCGCACCGCGCGCGCACGGTGTTCCCGGTGGGTTGGCAGGTCGGGTCGTTCACCCTGTCGCGGCGCAGGGAGCCGGTCCCCGTGTCGCGCATGACACGGGGACCGGCGGTCTCTGAGGCCGATCGGATGCCTCGGCTCGACCTTTCGGCGCTACCCGACCGGAGTCCGAGCGGGCAGCGCCGCGATCGCCTCGATCTCGAAGCGGTACTCGGGCGAGGCGAAGCCGGCGACCTGCACGAGCGTCGAGACCGGGAAGTCGCGCGTGAAGTGGCGCGCGCGGATCTCCCGCAGGTCCTCGCGCACGAGGTCGAACGCCTCGCCGATGAACACGTTCACCTTGACGACGTCGTCGGGTGCGGCATCCGCTGCCCTGAGCACCGCGACGAGGTTCTCGAAGGCGAGCTCGACCTGCTCGCGGGTCGTCGGCGGCATGGTGCCGTCGGGACGCATGCCGATGATGCCGCTCACGAACACGAGGTCGCCCGCCGGCACCCGGATCGCCTGGCTGAACGCCGCCGTCGGCGGGTAGACGCCCTCGGGAACGATGACCTGCTTGTGCACCATGCGCTCCCCTAGCTCCGGCCCATGATCTGGCGGTCGTCGTACCAGGGCGCGAGGCGCTTGCGCAGCACCGAGATGAGGGTGAGCGTCAGGTTGGCGATGATGACCATGACGATGACCATCGCGATCGCCTCGTCCATCTCGAACTGGTAGGCCGCGAACTCGAGCATGTGGCCGAGTCCTCCCGTGCCGCCGAGGAACTCGCCGAGCACCTCGCCCGTGAAGCCGAGCGCCGCGCCGCGCTGGATGCCGGCGAGGCTGTACGGCAGGGTCGCCGGCAGGATCACCTTCCAGCCGAGGGCCACGCCGTTCACGCCGTAGACGCGCGACGCGCTCACGAGCGACGCGGGCACCGTGACCGCGCCCTCCATGGTGTTCAGGATGATCGGGAACACGGCGAGCAGGAAGACCAGTGCGATCTTCGACTCGTTGCCGAGCCCGAGCACGAGGATGAACAGCGGTGCGAGCGCGACCTTCGGCGTCGAGTAGAGCAGCCAGAGGAACGGCGCCACCGTGAACCGCAGCACGGGCGACCAGCCGACCGCGAGGCCGACGGTCACGCCGACGACGACGGCGAGCACGAGCCCGATGAGCAGGTTCTGCATGCTGAACGCGAACGCCTGCCAGAACTCGGGGTCGACGAGCAGCTGCACGAACGCGGAGAACACCGCGGTGGGCGGCGGGAGGAACGCCTCGGGAACGAGGTGCAGCCACGAGACGGCAGCCTCCCAGATCAGCAGGATGCCGGCGATGACGGCGAGGAGCACCCACGTCCACCTGCTCGGTCCCGGCCGACGGCGGCGGGGCGCGGGGGCGTTCAGCGTCTCGATCGAGACCGTCGCGGTCATCGGCGTGCCTTCCTGGTCCAGGGGGCGACGCGACGCTCGATGAGGGTCACGATGCCGGTCATGCCGACGCTCCAGCAGACGACGACGCCGATCGCGGCGAACGCCTGGTCGGTCTGGTAGGTGTTCGCCGCCTTGATGATGAGGGCGCCCATGCCGCTCGAGGAGCCCGAGAGCTCGGCGACGACCATGCCGATGGTGGCGAGCACCACGGCCTGCCGCAGCCCGGCGAACAGGAACGGCACGGTCGAGGGCAGGAACACGCGCCGATAGAGGTCGAGCTGCGATCCGCCGTACACGCGCGCGGCCCGCAGCAGCGACGGGCTCGTCGTGCGCATGCCGGCCGCGATGTTCAGCATGATCGGGAAGAGCGCACTGATCACCACGAGGAAGATCACCGGACCGATGCCGAAGCCGAACCACGCCTTCGCGAGCGGCTGGTAGGCGATCGCGGGCGTCGCGTAGATCGTCCACGCGATCGGCCCGACGACCTTATCGACCGGCAGAGAGGCGCCCATGAGCAGGCCGACGGGGATGCCCACGATCACGGCGATCGTGAAGCCCGTGAGCCACGCCTGCGCCGAGACCGCGGCATTGGCCGCGAGCGAGCCGTTGGCGACGATCTCGCCGAACCCCTGCGCGATCGCGAGCGGCGGCGGGAAGAACACCGGGTTGATGAGCCCCCAATAGCCGACCACGAGCTGCCACAGCACCAGCACGATCAGCACCTCGACCGCGATCACCGCGGCCTTGCCGCCCGTCGAGAGGCCGGCGAGCCACGCGGCGAGCCCGCCACGACCCGTTCGCGGCCCGCCCGTGGCGAAGAGCACGCTCATGAGCCGCCCGCCACCGCGGCCTGCGTCGCCTCGGCCTGCAGGGCGTCCCACAGGTGATCGCGGAGCTCGAGGAAGCGCGGGTCGCTCTGCACGCTGCGCTCCGAGCGGGGCCTCGTCAACTTGGTCTCGATGACCTCCTTGATCGCGCCCGGATGGCTCTTGAACACGACGATGCGGTCGCCGAGCAGGATCGCCTCCTCGATCGAGTGCGTGATGAAGAGCACCGTCTTGCCCGTCTTGGCGATGAGCTTCTCGATCTCGTCGCGCATCACCTCGCGGGTGAGCGCGTCGACCGCGCCGAGCGGCTCGTCCATGAGCAGGATCCGCGGCTCGGCGACGATCGCGCGGGCGAGGCCGACGCGCTGCTGCATGCCGCCCGAGAGCTCCTTCGGGTACGAGTTCTCGAATCCCGAGAGGCCGACGAGCTCGATCGCCTCCTGCACGCGGTCGCGCCATCCGTCGCCCTTGAGCCGCTTCTGCATCTCGAGGCCGAACTTCACGTTGTCGAAGACCGTGCGCCACGGCAGCAGCGCGTAGTCCTGGAAGACGACCGCCCGGTCGGGGCCGGGGCCCGTCACGGGCCGGCCGTCGACCAGCACCTCGCCCGAGGTGGGTGCGACGAGACCGGCGACGACGTTCATCACCGTGGTCTTGCCGCACCCCGACGGGCCGAGCACGGTGACGAACTCGCCCTCGTGCACGTCGAGGTTCACGCCCTCGACGGCCGTGAGCGTTGCCCCGGTGCGCGCGACGTTGTAGCTCACGGTCAGGTTCCGCACCGAGATGAGCGGGGCGGATGCCGCGGGCTCGTCGTGTTCGGCGGTCGTCGTCGTCATCGTCATCGTCCTGCTCTCTCTCGGTCTCTCACGTTTCTCTCACGGAACCCCGCGCCGCGCACACCGGGGCGTCGACGTCAGCCGACGGGGACGGCCGCCTTCTCGCGGAGCTTCGGCAGCACCTCGGTGCCGAGGAGCTCGATCTGCTCGAAGAAGCGGTCGAACTTGAAGCGGAAGTCGAACACGAGGTGGTCGACTCCGGTCGCCTCGAACTTGCGGATCTCCTCGACGGCCTCGTCGGGGTTGCCGACGATGAGCTGGCCCTCGAGGTCCTCGACGGTCTCGAAGACGCCCGACGGCGGCTTGACCGCGAACTTCGCCTTGTTCGCCCAGGCGAGCAGGCCCGGCACGTTGACGTCCTTCAGCGCCTCGGCGCGGGTCTCCTCGATGGAGGTCGGCGGGATCACGCCGACGGTCGGCATCGGCCGGCCCGAGGCATCCGTCATCTCCCGCATGACGCCCATGCGCTTCTCGATCGACGCGAGCGAGATGCGGCCGGGCATCCAGCCGTCGGCGTACTCGGCGGCGAGGCGGGCCGAACGCGGCGTCGCGCCGCAGTACCAGAACGGCACGCGACCGCCGACGGGCTTCGGCTCGATCGTGACGTTCTCGAACGAGAAGATGCCGTCGTCGTAGGTGACGTCGTTCTCGGTGAAGACGCGCTTCAGGATCTCGGCGTTCGAGCGCACCATCTCGACGCGGTCCAGGTCGCCCCAGCCGATGGCGTCGAACTCGTGGTCGAAGGTGCCGGCGCCGAAGCCGAGGATCAGGCGCGGCCCGAGCAGCTGGGTCATGGTGCCGGCCATGAGGGCGGTCACGAGCGGGTGGCGGAACGGGATCAGCGATCCGGTGCCGAGCTCGATGCGGTCGGTGACGGCGCCGATCGCGGTGAGCGTCGTGAGCGCGTCGTAGAACGTGCGGTTCGGCTTCTCCATCTCGCCGTGCGGCTCGAAGACCAAGTGGTCGCGAACCCAGACGGAGTCGAAGCCGAGCTCCTCGGCGCGCTTTGAGCCCTCGAGGAGCTTCTCCTTGCTCGCCTCTTCGCCGAAGTGCGGCAGCAGCAGACCGAATTTCATGGTCACTTCCCTTCTGTTGCGGCCAGTTCGGCCGGTCGTGCGGCCGGAGCGGCCGCGAGCTTCCCGAATCCGGGCTCGCCGACGACGACGCCGTCGGCGTAGACCTCGTGGCCGCGCACGAGCGTGCGCTCGATGCGCGCGCTGATCGTGCGCCCGTTGTAGGGGGTCCAGCCGATCTTCGACAGCACGTCGTCGTCGGTGATGGTCCACTCGTGCGCCAGGTCGGCGATCACGATGTCGGCGTCGGCGCCGACCGCGAGCGTGCCCTTGACGCCGGCGAGGCCGAACTTGTCGGCCGGCACCTCGGCGACCATCTCGACGACGCGGTCGAGATCGAGCTCGCCCCGGTTCACGGCGTCGAGCATGAGCTCGTAGTAGTACTGGATGCCGGGGGTGCCGGTGTGGGCGCTCCACATCTCGGTCCAGCCGATCTCCTTCTCCTCGCGCGTGTGCGGCGCGTGGTCGGAGCTCGCGACGTCGATGGTGCCGTCGCGCATGCCCTCCCAGATGGCGGCGCGGTTGTCATCGGGCACCCAGTAGCTGAGCGCGTACGGGCCGAGGGTCTCGACGTCGTTCCACGTCGAGAGGAACGGCGCCCAGTGGTTCACCTCGCACGTCACGTCGATGCCCGAGGCCTTCGCACGGCGCACGGCCTCGATCGAACGGCGGGTCTGGATGTGCGCGATGTGCACGGGGCATCCGGATGCCTCGGCCAGGCGCAGCACGACGTCGATGGCCGTGTCCCAGATGACGCCCTCGCGCGCGGCGTAGGCGGACGCGTAGCCCTGCGGCGTGTTGTCGCCGCGGGCGAGCACCTCGCCCTCGATGTAGTCCATGAGCGCCTGGTCGTGCGGGTGCACGATGAAGCGCTTGCCGGTGGTCGCGATGCGATCCATGATCTGCAGCAGATGGCCGTGGTCGTGGATGCCGGTCCCCGCCGGGTGCGGGTAGGTGCGGCCCGTGTCGACGACCATGTAGATCTTGAAGGCGTTGATGCCCATCGCCGCCATCGGCTCGATCTCGTCGAACTTCGTCGGCGCCGGGTTGTGGTTCCAGTCCACGATCGACGACGAGGCGTAGCGCTCGAACACGTCGGTGAGGCTCGCGACGTCGACGGTCGGCGGCTTCAGGTTGGGCATGCCGAAGATCGTCGTCACGCCGCCGGCCGCGGCCTGGCGGGTCGTCGTGAGGATGTCGTCCTTGTGCTCGTAGCCGGGTTCGCGGGTGTGCACGTGCACGTCGACCATGCCGGGCAGCACGAGGCGGCCGGATGCGTCGATGGTGCGATCCGCGTCGACGGCGACGTCGCGCGCGACCACGCCCGCGACCTTGCCGTCGTGCACGAGCAGGTCGCCGGCGACGGGTCCGCTCGGGGTGACGACGGTGCCGCCCGTGATTCTGAGGTCGATGCTCACTGTCCTGCCTCCATGCGTGGTGCCTCCAGGTGTTCGATGGCCTCGCCCGACTGCGGCGAGAGCGTGGTGCGGATGTCGACGTCGCTCGGCTGCACGTGGCGGTCGAGCCAGTCGACGATGCGCGGGGTGGTCTGCTCCCAGTAGCGGTCGTAGGCCGCGTAGTGGGTGGTGTGCCGCTGCATGATGAGCTGCTTCGGCCCCTTGGCCGCGGCGTAGAGCGCTTCGGCGTGGTCGGTGGGCGTGGTCGCGTCGCCCTCGACGCCGATCACCAGGAGCGGGGTCGTCAGCCGCGCGGCGGCGTCGATCGGGCGGTAGGCGAGGATCTCCTCGGCGCACGAGAGCGGGATCGCGCTCGGGATGCGGTCGTCGACGTCGGCCTTGATCGTGGTCGCGCGGCGCTCGGGCGTGGGCACCATGATCTCCTCGCGCGGGTGCACGAGCCGGCCGGCGCCCGTCGTGACGCGGAGTCGACGGTCCTCGTCAAGGCTCGCGAGGAAGGCGAGCCACTCGTGCTCCTGGCGCATGCGGTGCAGCCAGTCGGTGCCGTCGGCGACCGGCACCTGGCTGACGGCGGCGCGCACGCGCGGGTCGGCGTCGGCGAGGAGCACGGCGTTGCCGCCGCCCGTGCCGCCGGTGCCGAAGACGCCGATCGCGTCGGCGACGACGTCGTCGCGCGTGGTCAGGTAGGTGACCGCGTTCACGAGGTCCTGCAGTTGGCGAGCAGGCGAGAGGATGCCTCGGTCGCCCTCGGAGTCGCCGAAGCCGCGGTAGTCGAAGATGAGCACCGCGAACCCGGCGGCGACGAGCGCCTCGTGGTACCGCACGTAGAGCTTGGCGTCCTTGAGGCCGAGCCAGCCGGGACCCTGCACGATCGCGCGGTACGGGCCGGGCGTCTCGGGCGTTCGCCAGATCGCGGCGAGGCGGTCGCCGGAGCTGTAGAACTCGACGTTCGTGGTCTTCATGTGGTGCGGGTCCTCTCGGATCTCGTCGCTGCGATGCGGCGGAACGGCAGTGCATGGTCATCATTGCGTATTCTGGATCCAGAATCCAGTATTGATTCCGAATTACCGGGCGCCGTAGGATGAACCCGACCGCCGATCCGCCTTGATCGGTTGTGATGGCCCGGGATTGGGCCGTGAGTCCTCGACAACTGTCGAAGTCCGCACCGAACCGTCCCGGAGGAACCATGCCCATTTCCCGCCGTCACCGCCCTGCCCTCGCGATCCCGGCCGCCGTGCTCGCGATCCCCGCCGCTGCCCTGCTGCTCGCCGGCTGCGCGAGCCCCACCGCCGCCTCGACCGGCGGCGCAGACCCCTCGGCCGAGGCCGCAGCCGCCGGCTACCCGGTCACGATCGACAACTGCGGCACCGAGGTCACCCTCGAGTCCGCCCCCGAGCGCGTGCTCACCGTCAAGTCCTCGACCCTCGAGCTCATGCTCGCGCTCGGCCTCGCCGACCGCGTGATCGGCTCGGCGTTCAGCGACGGCCCCGTGCCCGACGACCTCGGCGACGCGGCATCCGGCATCGAGGTCGTCTCCGACAAGGTGCCCTCGCAGGAGGCGACGCTCGCGCTCGAGCCCGATCTCGTGTTCGCCGGCTGGGAGTCGAACCTCTCGGCCGAGGGAGCCGGCGAGCGCGACGCCCTCGCGAAGCTCGGCGTGAACAGCTACGTCGCCCCCGCCGCGTGCAAGGCCGAGGGCTACATGCCCGACCCGCTCACCTTCGACGAGGTCTTCCGCGAGTTCGGCGAGGCCGGCGACGTCTTCGGGGTTCCGGATGCCGCGGCCGACCTCGTCGCCGAGCAGCAGGCCGAGCTCGACGCGATCGAGCCGAACGACGACGGGCTCACCGCCCTCTGGTACAGCTCGGGCGACGACACGCCCTACGTCGGAGCCGGCATCGGCGCCCCGCAGATGATCATGGGCGCCGCCGGCCTCGACAACATCGCGAAGGACGTGCACGACACCTGGACCTCGATGAGCTGGGAGGCGATCGTCGACGCGAACCCCGACGTCATCGTGCTCGTCGACGCCGCGTGGAACACCGCCGACCAGAAGATCGCGCAGCTCGAGGCGAACCCGGCGACCGCCGCCCTGCCCGCCGTGCAGGAGCAGCGCTACGTCGTGCTCGACTTCCCGTCGACCGAGGCCGGCGTGCGCAACGTCGGCGCCGTGGCCTCGACGGTCGAGCAGCTCGGAGCCCTGGGGTACTGATGACCGCCCCCTCGAGAACAGGCGCCGCCGGGGTCTCCGCCCCGGAGGCAGGCGCGTCTTCGGCGCGCCGTCCGCCCGCGCCTGTTCTCGGACGGGCCCTCGCCTGGGGCCTGCTGCTCGCGGCGCTGCTCGCGGCATCCGTCGTCATCGCCGTCACGATCGGCCCGGCGCCCATCGCGCCGTCCGACGTGTTCGCGAGCGTCGCAGCGCACCTGGGGTTCGGCGAGCCGACGCTCTCGCCGATCCGCGACGGCATCGTGTGGGAGCTGCGGATGCCGCGCGTGATCACGGCGGCCGTGGTCGGCGCGGGACTCGCGCTCTGCGGCGCCGTGATGCAGGCCGTCACCCGCAACACCCTCGCCGACCCGTACCTGCTCGGACTCTCGTCGGGCGCCTCGGTCGGCGCGGTCGTCGTGATCGTGCTCGGCGTGGGGCTGCTGCTCCCGCTCGCCGCCTTCGCCGGTGCGCTCGCGGCCCTGGTCGCGACGCTCGGACTTGCCATGGCCGCCTCCGCGCGGTCGGGCCGCGGCGCCAGGCTCGACCCCACCACGACCGTGCTCGCCGGCATCGCGGTGTCGAGTGTGTTCGGGGCGATCACGAGCCTCGTCATCTTCTGGAGCGCGACGGGCGACAGCTACCGCGAGATCCTCAACTGGCTGCTCGGCTCGCTCGCGGGCACCGACTGGACCTCCGTCGCGATCAGCGGCGTCGCGCTCGTCGTCGTCGGCGTGCCGCTCATCGCGAGCGCCCGCACGCTCGACGCGTTCGCCCTCGGCGAGGCCGGCGCGGCCGCGCTCGGCGTGCACGTCGCCCGCTCACGCGTCCTGCTGCTCGGCGGCACGGCGCTGCTCACCGGTGCGCTCGTCGCGGTGAGCGGGTCGATCGGCTTCGTCGGACTCGTGCTCCCGCATGCCGTGCGGCTCGTGACCGGGCCGGGTCACCGCGCGCTGCTGCCGCTCTCGGCCCTCGCCGGGGCCATCTTCCTCGTCTGGGCCGACACCGCCGCCCGCACCCTGTTCGACCCTCGCGAGCTGCCGGTCGGCATCATCACCGCACTGATCGGCGGGCCGGTCTTCGCCTGGCTGCTGCTTCGCGCGAGGAGCACGGCATGAGCCTCGACCTGTCGCGCGTTCGCTTCGATCGCGCCGGACGCACGATCATCGACGGCGTCGACGCGACGCTCCCCCGCGGCGCGCTGACGGCGCTCATCGGGCCGAACGGCGCCGGCAAGTCGACGCTGCTGCACCTCATCGCGGCGATCGAGCGCGCCGACGAGGGCGAACTGCGACTCGACGGTCGGCCGCTCGACGGCATGCGGCGTCGCGAACGCGCCAGGATCGTGGCGCTGGCCGAGCAGCAGGCCGAAGTCGACGGACGGCTGACCGTCGAGGCATCCGTCGCCCTCGGGCGCACCCCGCATCTCGGCGTGTTCGGCGTCGCCGGCCCCCACGACCGCGCGATCATCGACGGCGCACTCGCCGCGGTCGGCGCCGCGGAGTTCGCCGACCGACCCCTCGACTCGCTCTCGGGCGGCGAACGGCAACGCGTGACCCTCGCCCGGGCGATCGCGCAGGAGCCGACCCTGCTGCTCGCGGACGAGCCGACGAACCACCTCGACCTCGGCTCCCAGTTCGTCGCCCTCGACCTGCTCGCGGGGCTCGCGCGCGGCGGGCTCACCGTCGTCGCCGCCCTGCACGACCTCTCGCACGCCGCCGCCTACGCCGACCACGTCGTCGTGCTCACCGCCGGACGGGTCGTCGCGGCCGGGCCGCCCGCCGAGGTGCTCACCTCCGAGCTCGTGCACGACGTCTACGGGGTGCGGGCGGAGGTCGTCACGCACCCGCTCACGGGTCGCCCGCTGATCGCGGTCGCGAGCCCGGCGACGTCGGCGGTTCCAGGACCCGTGGCGGCCTCGGCGCCCCTCGGCGGCTCGCCGACGCCCACGGCGTAGCAGCCGACCGATCGCGGGTGGCGTCGGCGCGGCGATCGGGTCAGGCCGAAGGGTCGAACCCCGGTATCGTGCCGTCGGCGGGCGGGTACTTCGCCACGAGGCTCGCGTCCTTGCCCGCGTACCCCTCCGAGGCGAGTCGACGGAACTGCTCGAGCGCCAACTCGGCGGCCGGGATGTGCAGCGCGGATGCCTCGCCCGCCGCGACCGCGAACGAGAGGTCCTTCTCGGCGAGCGCCGCTGAGAACGTCGCGTCGAAGTTGCGGTTCGCGGGACTCGTCTCCACGACGCCTGGGGCCGGATACCAGGTGCGGAGCGGCCAGGAGTCGCCCGACGAGGCGGCCGCGACCTCATGGAACCTCGCGGCATCGAGTCCGAGCGAGGCCGCGAGCGCGGCCGCCTCCGCGACGCCGAGCAGCGAGACGAAGAGCATGAGGTTGTTGGCGAGCTTCGCCGCGATGCCGAGCGTCGGCCCGCCGAGGTCGAAGACGTGCGCCGCCATGGGCTCCACGAGCCGGCGGGCCGCCGCCACGGCGTCGGGGTCGCCGCCGAGCATGAACGTGAGGGACCCGCGCTCGGCCCCGGCGATGCCGCCCGAGACCGGAGCATCGACGAACCGGAACGCATGGGCCGCCGACTCGGCGTGGCACCACCGCGAGGTCTCGACATCGACGGTCGACGTGTCGAGGAGCAGCGCGTCCGCCGGAGCGGTCGCCCACACACCGGCGGTCGCCGCGTAGACCTCGCGGACGTGCTCGTTGCGCGGCAGGGACGTGAAGACGGCGTCGACGCCCGCGACGGTCTCGGCGATGCTCTCGCACACGCGCACGCCGCGCTCGCCCGCGAGGATGCAGGCCGCGTCGTCGAGGTCGAATCCGCGCACCTCGTGCCCTGCCAGGGCCATGCGGGCCGACATGGGCCCGCCCATGTGCCCGAGTCCGATCCATCCGATGACGGCCATGGCCCCCTCCTCCGACGTCGTCGTCGTGCTGCCTCGCAGGCTCCACGCTACGCCGAGCCGAACCCCGTGATGTCGCACGAATCGTCGCCATCGGCTGACGATGCGAGCAGTTCGCGCGACATCACGGACTCGGATGGGCGCCGAACAGGGCGACGCCGCCCCGGCGGGAGCTACTGCGCCGCGCGAGCTCGCAGTCGCGGCGCGAGGTCGCGCTCGAACAGCTGCAGGAAGCGCCGCTGGTCGTGCCCGGGCGCGTGGAACACGAGGTGATTGAAGCCCCAGTCCATGTACTGGCCGATCTGCTCGACGACGGCGTCGGGGTCGGTGCCGACGATCCAGCGCTTGGCGATCGTCTCGATGGGCAGCGCGTCGGCGGCCCGCTCCATCTCGACGGGGTCGGTGATGTCGTGCTTCTGCTCCTTCGACAGCGAGAGCGGCGACCAGAACCGGGTGTTGTCGAGCGCGGCCTCCTCGGTCTCCTCGTACGAGAGCTTGATCTCGATCATGCGGTCGTAGTCGTCGAAGGTGCGGCCGTCGGTGCGGGCCTCCAGCCCCTCCTTCACGGCGGGCATGAGCTGGTCGGCGTAGAGCTCGGCGCCCTTGCCGGAGGTGCAGATGAAGCCGTCGCCCGCGCGGCCCGCGTACTTCGCGACCTGGGGCCCGCCGGCGGCGATGTAGATCGGCACGCCTCCCTCGGGCCGGTCGTAGATCGACGCGTCGTGGGTCGAGTAGTACTCGCCGTCGAAGCTGACCTGGTCTTCGTCGCTCCAGAGGGCGCGCATGAGGCGCACCGACTCGCGCAGGCGCGCGTAGCGCTCGCGGAACTCGGGCCACTCCTGCTCGCCCGCACCCTGGAAGCCCGTGGCGATCTCGTTGAGCGCCTCGCCCGAGCCGACGCCGAGGATCACGCGTCCCGGGTAGAGCACGCCCATGGTCGCGAACGCCTGGGCGAGCACGGCCGGGTTGTAACGGAACGTCGGCGTGAGCACCGAGGTGCCGATGCGGATCTTCGAGGTGCGCTCGCCGACCGCCGCCATCCAGGCGAGCGAGAACGGCGCGTGGCCGCCGGTGTGACGCCAGGGCTGGAAGTGGTCGCTCGTGAAGACGGACTCCATGCCGTGGGCTTCGGCCGCGACGGCGATCTCGACGAGCTCGCGCGGGTCGAACTGCTCGGCGCTGGCCTTGTATCCGAGGGTGAGGGTCATGCTGCTCCCTTTCTGGTGGAGTCGATGGGGCGTGACGACGGCTGGGCGTCGGTCCGGTGGTCGCCGGGGGCGCCCCGGTCTTCGCGGGCGGCGAGCGCCGCCGTGGTGTGCGCGCCGAGGCCGAGCCGTACGGCGGCGTCGAGCGCGTCGATCGTGTCGACGTCGCGGCGCATGCGCTCGGCGAGCGGCGCCGGCACGTCGTGCGAGAGGTCGTGGAATCCGAGCGCACGGTGCAGCATCGCCGAGTCGGCGCCGAAGGCGGGCTCGAACCGGGTGTGGGCGGCGGCCGTTGCGAGGGTCGTGCCGGTCGCCTCGGCGTCGGGCATGAAGGCGAGCGGATGCCGCGACGCGGCGCCGAGCGCGGCATCGAGCGCGTGCGGGGTCAGCGCGGGCAGGTCGCCGAGCAGCACGGCGATGCCCCGATGGGAGCGGGTGGAGCGGCGGCCGGCCCTCTCGCCGGCGACGCGTTCGTCGACGGCGATGCGTCGGGCCTCCGCGATGCCGTGACGGATCGCCGCCGAGAGCGAGCGCGGCTCCGGCTCGGCGACGACCACGACGCCGGCGGGCACCTCGTCGACGTGGCCGCTGAGGTCGCCGACGACGATCACCTGCGCGACGCGCTCGGCGGCGAGCGCCGCATCGATGGTGTCGAGCACGAACGCACGGGCGAGGTCGGCGCGTGCGGAACGGTCGAGCGAGGGCGAGAGCCGGGTCTTGGCCTCGGCGAGGAGCTTGACGGGCACGACCACGTCGTAGGTCAGCATGTCGTCGCCTCCGCAGCCGTCTCGGCCGAGCCCACGACCGCCGAGCCCACCGCCGAACCCACGACGGCCGCGGCGCGTGCGCGCGCCATGAGCGCCTCGCTGCGGGCGGCCGCGACGCCCTCCGCGTAGCCCGCGGCGAACCCCTCGGCGTGCCCGACGGCGCGGCCGCTCGCGAAGCCGTGCTCGTGTCCGTCTCGTCGTCCGAGCTCGATGGCCTCGTCGGTGCCGAGTCGGAACAGGTCGCGCTCCGACGGGCGGGCGATGCTCGCGGCGCCGGGCAGGTCGAGCGGGCCGACGGCGCGTGCGAGGCCCGAGACGACGGCCACGGGGCATCCGCTCGCCTTGCCCTTGACGAGGTCGCCGGCGCCCGCGAGCTCGTCGGCGAGGCATGCCATGGTCACGGTGAGCGTGCGCCCTGCCGCATCGGTGCCGCCGCGCAGGTCGTCGACGACGTGCACGCCGGCAGCGCCGATGGCGACGTCGGTCTGGCCCTCGCGCCACGGGCGTCCGAGCGTGTCGGAGAGGATCACGCCGACCGTCGCGCCGGTGCGTTCGCGCAGTCCCAGTGCGAGGCGCCGCGCCGAGGCATCCGGATCGACGGGCAGCAGCAGCACGGTGCCGTCCGCCGTGTTCGAGGCGTCGACGCCCGCCGCAGCCGCGACCATGCCCTGGCGGTTCTCGACGATGCGCGTGACGCCGCCCTCGTGCGCCCTGGTCGCGACGACCCGCACGGTCTCGTCGGTGATCGCCTGCTCGCGATCGGTCGCGTGCACGATGCGCCCCTCGGCCTTCGACACGATCTTCGAGGTGACCACGAGGATGTCGCCGTCGTGGAGTCCGCCGGCGTGGTCGGCGGCCGACGCGATGAGCCCGACGAGGTCGTCGCCCGGGCGGATCTCGCCGATGCCGGGCAGCGCGCGCACGGCGATCGCCGCGGCATCCGCTCGCTCGAGGCGTGCCACGCGCGCGACGTCCGAAGCGGCGGCGACGCCCGCGCGCGACCCGGTGATGACGGCGCTCATCGCACGAGCCCCGGCAGCACGTCGCGCCCGAAGACCTCGAGCCACTCGCGCTGGTTGCGGCCGACGTTGTGCAGGTAGATGCGGTCGAATCCGAGGTCGATGCAGCGTTGGATGTGCGCGCGGTGCACGTCGGGGTCGCTCGAGACGGTGAGCCGGCCGGCGAAGTCCTCAGGGCGCACCGAGCGCGCGAGCTGCTCGAACTCGAAGGGCGAGCGGATGTCGCCGCGAGCGAAGCGCATGCCCGCGATGGGCCACTCGCGCAGCGCGTTCGCCATCGCCTCCTCGTCGGTCGGCGCCCACGAGAGGTGGAGCTGCAGCACGCGCGTGAGCTTCGACCGGTCGCGGCCGCCCTCGCGGGCACCCTCGTCGAACTTCGCGAGCAGCACGCGCAGTCGCTCGTCGTCGGCGCCGGTCGTGATGATGCCGTCGACCTGGCGGCCCGCGCGCTTCGCCGTGACGGGCCCCTGGGTGGCGACGTAGATCTCGGGGGGGACGGGCGGCATGGTCCAGAGCCGGGTGGTCTCGAGCCGGAAGTGCGGGCCGGCGTGGCGCACCTCGCGGCCGGCGATCGAGGCGCTGAAGAGCTTCTTGATGATGTCGACGGCCTCGAACATGCGGTTGATGCGCTCGTGCGCCTCTGGCCAGTAGGTGCCGACGACGTGCTCGTTCAGCGCCTCGCCCGACCCGATGCCGAGCCAATGGCGGCCGGGGTACATCGAGGCGAGCGTCGCACTGGCCTGGGCGACCATGGCCGGGTGCCAGCGGAACGTCGGGGTGGTCACGCCGGGGCCGAGGTCGCCCGTCGTGCGCTCGCCGAGCGCCGCGAGCACGCTCCACACGAACGAGGACTCGCCCTGCTGCGGCAGCCACGGCTGGAAGTGGTCGGAGGCCATGACCCCCGAGAAGCCGTGCTGCTCGGCGTACGCGGCGAGCGCCACCGCCTCGGCGGGCGGGAACTGCTCGAGCATGGCTGCGTATCCGATGTGCACTGACACCCCTCCATCCTCCCGCTCCGATGAAGGTGCCGGGTCCGAATTCGCGAAGGTCGTGCGTTCGAGCGACCCGAGCTCCATCATTCCGGATTCTGGATCCAAAATGCAATACCGAGATCCGATGCCTCGGCGCGACGCCGCGTGTGGCGCGGCAATCCGGCGGGCGCGCCGGCCTCGCCGGTCGAGTAGGCGCGCCGGCGCCGTATCGAGACCAGCACCCCGCAAGGCCTCGATACGCTCCGCTACTCGACCGGCCTCGCCGGCCGCTCAGCGCGGTGCGCGCACCCGCGACGCCGGCGCCGCGGCATCCGCGGCCTTCGACTCCGCCTCGAGCAGCTCGAGCACGGCATCGCGCACGCCGACGAGGTGGTCGCGCAGCACGTCGACGGCGCGGTCGGCATCACCGGAGGCGACGGCCTCGATGAGCTGCTCGTGCGTGTGGCTGTGCTCGGCGTCGCCCACGAGGCGCCAGCCGAGCACGTAGCGGCCGACCTTGAGGCGCAGCTGCTCGATCATCTCCCAGAGCACGGGCCGCTGCTCGGCGTCATAGAGCTCGGCGTAGAACTCGGTGCGGGCGTCGACGAAGTCCGAGCCCTCCTGCTGGCGGTCGGCGGCCTTGCCGAGCTCGCGCAGGCGGGCGACGCGATCGTCGGTGAGCGCGGCCATCGTGAGCCGGAGCGCCTCCACCTCGAGGAGCACGCGGATGTCGTAGACCTCCTTCGCCTGCGCCGGCGAGAGCGACTTCACCACGGCCCCACGGCGGTCGTGGAACTCGACGAGCCCGTCGGCCTCGAGCTGGATCAGCGCCGAGCGCACGGGCAGCCGCGAGACGCCGATCAGCTCGGCGAGCGTCTCCTGCCGCAGCTTCTGCCCCGGCAGCAGGGCGCCGTTCAGGATCGCGTCCTTGAGGATGTCGTAGACCATGACGCCGACCGAGCGGTACCCGGTCGCGTGCTGGCCTGCGAGTTGCTTGAGGGCGGCGGCCCCGCCGTCGCCCGATGCCGCCGTGGTGCCCCCGGGTGCTGCGTTCTGCGCGCTCATGGATCCCGAACGTAGCGGATAACCGCCCCGATCACCCCGTTCTGGATCCAAAAAACACGAAGTGCGTCGAAGAGCTACAGGTCGCGCCGCAGCGGGCCCTCGTTCTGCGACTCGTCGAAGCCGTCTCGATACCCGTTGTCGTACGCCTCGTCGGCGCCCACGCGGAACAGGTCGCGCTCGGCCGGGCGCTGGATGCTGCGCGCCCCGGGCAGGTCGAGCGCCCCCACGTACCGGCCGAGTCCGCGCACGACGGCCACGGGGATCCCGGCGGACTTGCCCTTGACGAGCTCGGCGGCGCCCGCGATCTCGTCGGCCACGCACGGCATCGTGACCGCGAGCGGCTTGCCCGTGGCATCCGTCGCCCCGCGCAGGTCGTCGAAGACGTGCACGCCCGCCGCGCCGATCGCGATGTCGGTCTGCCCGTCGCGCCACGGCCGGCCGAGCGTGTCCGAGAGGATCACGCCGATGCCGAGCCCGGTGAGCGAGCGGATGCCGGTGGCGAGCGCCCGCGCCGACGCGTCGGGGTCGATCGGCAGCAGCAGCACCGTGCCGTCGGGGGCGTTCGAGGCGTCGACCCCGGCCGCGGCGCCGATGATGCCCTGGCGGTTCTCGACGATGCGGGTGACGCCGCCCTCGTACTCGCGCGTCGCGACGACGCGCACCGTCTCGTCGGTGATCGCCTGCTCGCGATCGGCCGCGGCAATGACCCGCCCCTCGGCCTTCGACACGATCTTCGAGGTGATCACCAGGATGTCGCCCTCTTCCAGGCTCACCGCCCCGACGATGATCGCGGCGAGGTCGTCGCCCTTGCCGATCTCGGGCATGCCCTCGACGCCTTCGATGCTGAACCCCACGGCACCCCCCGATCCTCGCCTCGAACGATCTTCGCAGTTCCGCCGGTGTCGCGGCCAGTGCGGGGCTAGAGCGAGCCGACTTCGAGCGGGGCGAAGAGCGGCGTGTGCACCACCTGCGGCTCGGCCTGCAAGGGCTCGGCGCTCACGAACCTGAACTCGACGATCGCCTGTTCGCCCGGCTCGAGGTCGATCGGCAGCGAGCTCGTCGTCGCGCCCGCGACGTCGCGTGCGAGGGACGGCACCGGCGCGCCGTCGACGAAGACGCCGCCGTTGAACGCGCCCTCAGGCGCGCGAACGGTGACGATCGTCGTGATCCGTCCGTGCCCGAAGCCCTCCCGGTATGCGCCGCTCGCATCGATCGGCATGCGCACGAGGTCGGCCGGCGTCACGGCGTCGGTGAGCGTGACGCGGACGGTGACGTCACCGTGCGCGTCGGCGCGTGTCTGAACGGCGCCGACGTCGATCGCCACGTCGAGATAGGGATCGAGCTTCGCGGCCGTCGTGTCGTTGAGGTACACGCCGTAGGCCTGCGGGCCGGCTGCGGCCTGCGCGGCGAGGAGCCCGCCGAACGGCGACCGCTCGAGCATGGCCTGCTCGCCCGCATCGGCGCTCCACATCGAGATGCGGTGCTCCGCTCCGGACTCGGCCACCGCCCACGCGAGGGTTCCGAGGTCGACCGACTCGTGGAGCATGGCCTCGAAGGTCGCCGCCGCGATCGAACTGAAGTACCGGTCCCGCGCGGCCTGCTCGAACGTCGGGTCCTGGTACGGCTCGATGAGCAGGCGCGAGACCGCGTTCGCGGCGTCGAGCGGGTCGGCTCCGTCGACGGTCACGAGTCCCGTCGACCGGAGCAGGTACGACAGGGCGATGGGGTCGAGGGCGACGACGCCGTCGATGCGATCGCCGAACACCCGTTGCCACATGGCCGCCGTGAGCTCGCCGGTCTCCGCGAAGTCGGGGGTCATCGTCGTGTTCTGGATGTAGCTGCCGACGTCGTCGCCGAACACCGACCGCATGCCCGGGTCGACGGTCAACGGCGGGTCGAACTTCGCGAAGTCGCTCGTGCTCGCCTGTCGCACGATGGTCAGCCGCCCGCCGTCGATGCGCACCAATGCGATCGCGCCCGTGATGCCGCCCGCCGTGCGGAGTTCCGCGTTGTTGAGCGAGAGCATGAGGTACTGCCGCGGGGCGTCCTGCCCGAGCGCCCCCGGGATGAACGACAGCGCGTCGTCGGCGCCGTTCGCGACCGTCGACGCCTCGGTGAGCGCACCGAGGAACCTGGTGCGCGCGCCCGCCACCGGGCCCAGGAGCCCCCGCGACGGAATGGCCTCGACCTCGTCGGCCGCGATGCCGATCGCGGTCGCCGCGCGGTGCACGACCGGTGCCGATGCGGCGATCCGATCGATGTCCATGCGGCCCTCCGCATCTCGCAGTGACGAGGCGTCGAGGCCCGCGACGGTCGTGCTGAGCGGCAGCACGGCGTCCGCCGAGACCCTGGCGAGCGCAGCCGCCATCACGCCGACGGCCCGGAGGTCGTCGCCGATCCACGGGATCACCTGCGCCCCCGCCCAGACCGGATCGCCCGTGAGCGCCGCCGCGGCGGACGCGTGCTCGTCGAGCCGCTCCGCCTCGCGGGCCGCTGCCGGCCGGTCCTGGGCGGACATCGCGGACATGACGGATCCCGCCGCGTCGACGGCGGCCTCGAGCTCGCCCCTCGCGAGCCACCCGCGCACGCCCACCCACGCGGCCGCGGCGAGCGCGACGGCGACGAGCGCACCGATGCCCAGCAGCACCAGGCGAACGCGGCGACGCTTCGGACGGCCCGGAGCTTCGGACGTCATCTCAGGGCTGCACCCTGGACCGCGACGCCCCGGCACGGCGACGGATCAGCATGAGCCCGAGCAGCACGGCGCCCGCGGCAGCGATCCCGAGCGGCGCCGTCCACGACGCGACACCCGTGTCGGGCAGCGCCTCGCCGGCGCTCGCAACACCTGCGGGCGTCGAGCCGGCCGGGTCGGTGCAGCCGGGCGTGGCAGGCGGGTAGCTGAGCGCCACCTCGAGGTCGGGGTTGACGACGAGCGTCGCGGAGGTCACCGTGCGGGTCCACGCGAAGTTGCCGGTGGTCTCGACCCACTCGCCGTCGACGAACGCCCAACCGGGCCATCCGGTCGCAGCGCCGCTCGCGTCGACCGAGGCGCCCGGCCACAGCACGCTCCCCGAGAGCGACCCGTCGACGAGCTCGCCGAGCGGGATCTCGAGCGACTGGCCGTCGGCCCCCTGCAGGATGAGCTTCGCGAAGTCCGACGTCGCGACCCCGTCGGGGTCGGTCAGCGTCACGGAGTAGAAGATGTACGGGACGTCGTCGTCGCAGACGCCGACCGCGGTCGAGCCGCCGAGCGTCGGTTCGACCGACACCCCGGGGGCGTAGCCGGGCGCGACGGGAGTGGGGGTCTCCGCCGCGTTCGCCGACTGCCCTCCGAGGAGGACGAGTCCGGAGGCGAGCAGGATGGCTGCTGTCATTCCACGCATGATCACATCGGTTCGGGTAGGCGCGACGGGGGTGACGCCGCTGGCGGGGGGCGGGCGGACGGGCGGGACTCGGACTGCCGGCCGAGGGTGCGGCACGTGCGGGTGACGCAGACCGAGTACTGGTCTCCAAGTGAACGCTGCTCGGCCTCGAAGGGCGATTCCCAGAACGGGGGTGATCCGACCCGACGGTGCCGGTCGCGGCGAGGCGCTCCGGTTCGCAAGGGCTTGCGGATGCGGCATCCGCTCTGCGTACGATCGAGCCATGGACGCCCACCCGGATGTCGCGCCCGATGACGGCCGCGACGAGACCGCGAACCAGCGCAGCGACCGCAACTGGAACGAGATCCTGCAGGAGTTGCGCGTCGCGCTGACCGGCACGCAGCTGATCGGCGGGTTCCTGATCGCGGTCGCCTTCCAGCCGAGGTTCGACGAGCTCGACGACTACCAGGTGCGGCTGTACCTCGTGCTCGTCTCGCTCGCCGGGCTCGCGACCGTGATCGGGCTCGGCCCGGTGACCCTGCACCGCGCGCTGTTCCGCCGCAAGGTCAAGGAGCGGCTCGTGCTGACCGGCAACCGGCTGCTCGTCGCGCACCTCGCCGTGGTCGGGCTGCTGCTCGTCGGCGTCACCTCGCTCGTGTTCGACGTCGCGGTGTCGCGCGAGGCGGGGTGGTGGGCGCTCGGCGTCGGCGCGGTGGTCGTGATCGCGGCGTGGGTGGTGCTGCCGCTCGTGCGGGCGGCGGCCGACGACGGGCCCGAACTGTCCGCCTGAACGGCCGCCCGCGGCGTCCGCCCGCGTTCATCGGTGTCGCACGCCGACCGTAGGCTTGAACCCATGCGCATCGCCACCTGGAACGTCAACTCGATCCGCACCCGCGTCGAACGCACCGTCGACTGGATGGTGCGCGAAGACGTCGACGTGCTGGCGATGCAGGAGATCAAGTGCAAGCCCGAGCAGTTCCCGCACGAGGCGTTCGAGGCCGCGGGCTACGAGCTCGCGATCCACGGCCTGAACCAGTGGAACGGCGTCGCCATCGCGAGCCGCGCGCCCATCGAAGACGTCGCGATCGAGTTCCCCGGCATGCCCGGCTTCCTCAAGGGCCACGAGGGCCCCGACCTGCCGAAAGAGGCGCGCGCGCTCGGCGCGACGATCGACGGCGTGCGCCTGTGGAGCCTCTACGTGCCCAACGGCCGGTCGCTCGACGACCCGCACTACACGTACAAGCTCGACTGGCTCGCCGCCCTCACCGAGTACACGCGCGCCGAGACGGCCGCCCACCCGACCCGGCCGTTCGCACTCATGGGCGACTTCAACATCGTGCCGTTCGACCACGACAACGGCGACCCCACGGTCATCGAGGGCGTGACCACGCACGTCTCACCCGCCGAGCGCGAGGCGTTCTTCGGCCTCGAGGGCGCCGGCGTCACCGACGTGGTGCGCCCGCTCGTGCCGGAGGGCTTCACCTACTGGGACTACAAGCAGCTGCGCTTCCCCCGCAACGAGGGCCTGCGCATCGACTTCGTGCTCGGCTCCGAGGCCTTCGCCCACGCCGTGACCGGTGCGTCCATCCACCGCAACGAGCGCAAGGGCACCGCCCCGAGCGACCACGTGCCCGTGCTCGTCGACCTCGACCTGGGCGGCGACGACGACGATCGGCCGATGATCTTCTAGGCGGCCGACGTGCATCGCATGGGCAGCACGACCTCGACGGCGATCGCCGTCGGCGCGCTGCTCGTGCTCGCGGGCTGCACCCCGACGCCCGACCCTCCCGCGACGGTTTCGCCCGAGGTGCACGCGCCCGAGGCACCGCTCACGGTCATCGACGAGACGGATGCCGCGGCGGCCGCCATCGCCGTGAGCTCGACCCTGTTCGCGTCGTCGCCCGTCGCGATCGT
Source organism: Agromyces sp. Leaf222 (assembly GCF_001421565.1). NCBI lineage: Bacteria > Bacillati > Actinomycetota > Actinomycetes > Micrococcales > Microbacteriaceae > Agromyces > Agromyces sp. Leaf222. Next base: position 220,415 of record NZ_LMKQ01000003.1, read on the forward strand.
CAGTCCGGCCACCGCCGATGAGGTCGCGATCGGGTCGGAGGTCGCCGTCGAGCTCGGCGTGCCGCTGCTCGTCGCTCCGGGCGGCGACGAGGGCGGCGGCAGCGGCACGGGCACCGGCGACGCGTCGGCTCCGGCGACGGCTCCCGAGAGCGCGCCTGCGTCCGCGGACGCATCCGAGTCCGCCGCACCGGCCGACGGCGCCGACCCGCTCGTCGCGGAGCTCGACCGCCTGGGCGTCTCGCAGGTCGTCGCGATCGAGGCCGACCCCTCGCCTGCGACCGAGGGCGACGCGTACGGCGACCGCGACATCGTGCGGGTCGGCGGTTCCGACGCCGCATCCGACGCTGCCGACGCGATCGACGACGCGAACGCCGGCCTCGACCTCGCGCACGAACCGTCGACCGCCGTCGTGCTCGCCACCGATCCCGACGCGGCATCGACGGCGACCGCACGGGCCGCCGGCGCGACCGTCGAGATGCTGCCCGCCGACGACCCGAATCCGCAGCGATCCGCCGGGGCGATCGAGGCGCTGCATGCGGCCGACGGGGGGCCGGCCATCGCGATCGGCCCAGAGTTCGCGGCATCCGAAGCCCTCGACTGGCAGGTGCGCACGGCACGCACGGGCGAGCAGCTGCCGGGCGGGGGGCAGGTGCTCTTCCCCGACCGCCTGCTCATCGCGCTGTACGGCAAGCCCGACTCCCCCACGCTCGGCGTGCTCGGAGAGCAACCACTCCCCGCGACCGTCGAGCGGGCCGCGAAGACCGCGGCGACCTACGACGACCTGACCGACCGCACGGTGATGCCCGCGCTCGAGATCATCACGACGCTCGCCTCCGGGGCCCCGACGCCCGACGGCGACTTCTCGAGCGAGCCCGATGCCGAAGACCTCGTGCCCTGGATCGAGGCGGCGGGGGCCGCAGGGCAGTACGTGATCCTCGACCTGCAGCCGGGTCGCGACTCGTTCCCTGCCCAGCTCGAGGAGTACCGATCGCTGCTCGAGTACCCGTGGGTTGGGCTCGCGCTCGATCCCGAGTGGCGCCTCGACGCGAATCAGCGCCACCTCGTCGACATCGGCCAGGTCGAGGCGAGCGAGGTGAACGAGGTCGTCGACGAACTCGCCGCGATCTGCGACGAGCACGACCTGCCGCCGAAGCTGCTCGTGCTGCACCAGTTCCGCGGCGACATGATCCTGCACCGCGACCGCATCGAGGTCGACCGGCCCGAGGTGAGCGTGCTCTTCCACGTCGACGGCAACGGCACGCAGCCGGCGAAGCAGGCGACGTGGAACGCGCTGCGCGCCGGGGCACCCGATGCCGCCTGGGGCTGGAAGAACTTCATCGACGAAGACGGGCCGATGCTCACGCCCGAGCAGACGATGAGCGAGGTCTCGCCGCAACCCGATCTCGTGTCGTACCAGTGAGCTCTGCCGCCTGTACCGCATCGGTCGCCGCGTGGCCAGCCCCCGAGCTCCGCGGGCGGCCGCCGGTCGTTCGAACTACGCTCGAAGGGTGACGACCTCCCCCCGACGCGTCGCCGGCGACCCGCTCATCGGAGCAACGCTCGACGCGCGCTACCGCCTCGACGGCCTCGTCGGCCGGGGCGGCATGGCGAGCGTGTACCGCGGTGAAGATCTCGCGCTCGAACGCCAGGTGGCCGTCAAGGTGTTCTCGGCCACGGCAGAGGGCCTCGACGACGCGCAGCGCCGCTCGTCGGAGATCGCGCTGCTCGCGAGCCTCTCCCACCGCGGACTGGTGCGCCTCTACGACGCATCGCACGACCAGACCACGGGGCGCGAGTTCCTCGTGATGGAGCTCGTCGACGGGCACGACCTGCGCGAGACCCTGCGGTTGGGGCCGATCGGGCCGGCGGATGCCGCGGTGATCCTCGCCGACCTCGCCGAGGCGTTGCACGTGATCCACGGTCGCGGCATCGTGCATCGCGACGTGAAGCCGGCGAACGTGCTGCTCGAGCCCGCGCACGTGCCGAGCCGCACCTGGAACGCGAAGCTCGCGGACTTCGGCATCGCGAGGCTCATCGACGACGCCCGGCTCACCGGCACCGGCCTGCTGGTGGGCACCCCCGGCTACCTCAGTCCCGAGCAGGTCACCGGCGCGGATCCCGGACCCGCCTCCGACGTCTACGCACTCGGGCTCCTCATGCTCGAAGCCCGCGGCGGTGCCACCGCCTTCCCCGGCCCGGCCGCGGAATCCGCGGCGGCGCGACTCGTGCGCGACCCCGCGATCCCGGCCGAGCTCGGCGACGACTGGGTCGCCCTGCTCCGGTCGATGACCGCACGTGAGCCCGGCGACCGTCCGACGGCGCTCGAGGTCGTCGTCGCGGCATCCGCACTCGACGTCTCGGAACGAGCGGATGCCGGCGCCACGGCGGCGACGGTCGCGTTGGCCGAGGTCGCCGAGACGCCGACCGTCGCCATGACCGCGGCCGCGGCCGCGGCAACCGTCGCCGACGACGCCCCGACGAAGCGGCTGCCGGTGGAGCCCGAGGTCGAGACCGGCGACGACCCCACCCGCGTGCTCACCGCGACCGGCGCGCCCGCGTCGAAGTCCGAGCCCGAGCCCAAGCCCGAGCGCTCGCCCGCCCCCGGTGCCGCGGCGTCGCGGCGACCCGTGCGCAAGGCCCGCGCCGCCGTCGTCGCGCTGCTCGTCGCCGCGGCCGTCGCGTTGCTCTGGATCCTCGTCACGCCCCTCGCGGCACCGCCCGCGCCCGAGCCAGAACCGCTTCCGAGCGTTCCCGGCGAGCTCGGCGTGCACCTCGAGCAGCTCGACGAGGCGGTGACCGGGTGATGCGCCCCTCCTCGCGTCCGCGCGCCGCGATCGTCGCGGCGGCCGCCCTCGCGCTCATGCTCGGGCTCGGCCTCTCGTCGTGCGCATCGACGGACGACGAGGCGGCCGGCATGCACGCGTCGGTCGTGCGCGTCTCGGAGCGCGCGGCGTCGGCCGATTACGTCGGCGCCCTCGCCGAGCTCGACCGGCTCGAGGCGGCTGTCGATGCTGCCGCGACCGACGGCAGCCTCGACGCCGCACAGGAGCAGGAGATCCGCGAGTCCATCGAGCTCGTCAGGGCCGACCTCGAGGCCGCGGAGGTTGCGACGACACCGACCCCGACCCCGGTGCCGACCACCGACGACTCGGACGACTCCGACGACGCTCCGGGCAACAGCGGCAACAAGGGCGGGAAGAACGACGACAAGGGCAAAGACAAGGGCAAGGGGAAGGACAAGGGCGACGACTGACGGGTCGCCGAGACATCCGCCCGAGACATCCGCCGCGACATCCGCCAGCATGGAGCCATGACGCAGGCGAACCCCGACGACATCACGCTCGAGCCGATGAGCCCCGAGGAGGTCGCCGCCTGGCTGCCCGTCGCGATGCGCGAGTACGAGGAGTCGCGCATGGAGGCGGGGGACAGCGCCGAGGGGGCCGATGCCGCCCGCGCCGAGTCGGAGCAGCGGTTCTTCCCCGACGGGCGGCTGATCGACGGCCACCTGCTCTTCACGGTCCGCCTCGCAGGCGAGGACGCGGGGTGGTTCTGGCTCGGGCCCTGGAACGGCACCGGCGTCGAGGACTGGTGGATCTACGACATCCGCGTGTACGACGAGTTCCAGCGGCGCGGCATCGCGAGGGTCGTCATGCAGCGAGCCGATGCGATCGCGCGCGAGGGCGGCGCGAAGAGCCTCGGGCTGAACGCGTTCGCCTACAACATCCCGGCGATCACGCTCTACGAGAGCCTCGGCTACCTCACGGCCTCGCTGCACATGCGCAAGGAGCTCTGATTCGCGGCGGGCGTTCAGCCTGCAGGCCTATCGTGCAGGCATGAACGCGGATTCCTGGCTCGCCGTCATCTGCCTCTCGGCCGTCGTCGGCCCGTTGCTGCTCGGCCTCGTCGCCCTTCGGCGGCGCCCGCAGCCGGTGCGCGTGCGAGCCGATCGCGGTCAGCGGCCGGTGAACCGCTCCATCGACCGGTAGACGCCGAAGCCGTTGCCCACGAGTCGGTCGAACACGCGCGTCGGCAGGATTCCCCTGAGCGCCCGTGAGAGTCCGACGCTCCACGGCAGCTCGAGCAGCGGCCGGCCCTTGAGCATCGCCGCCCAGACCTTGTCGACGACGAACTCGGGCTCGAGGATCGGCGTGAGCACCGGCCCTCTCGCGCCCGCGAACATGCCGGTCGAGATGTAGCTCGGCGTCACGGTGGTGACCTTCACGTTGGTGTGGTCGGCCTGTTCGAGTTCGAGCCGCAACGAGTCGCTCCAGCCGATGAGCGCGGCCTTCGAGGCGGCGTAGGTCGCCATGCGCGGGTTCGCCAGCGTGCCCGCCGCCGAGGCGATGTTCACGATGCGGGCAGGCCGATAGGCGGCGGCGATCATGCCGGGCAGGAACTCGCGGGTCACGTACATGGGCGCGAGCGCGTTGACCTGCATGGTCGGGCGGGTGTCGTCGCCGTTGTCGGTCTGCCAGAAGTACTCGTTGCCGCGCACGATGCCGGCGTTGTTGATGAGCACGTCGGGGTTGCCGACCTCCTTGCGCACCTTCTGCGCGTGCTTGGCGATCGAGCCGAGGTCGGCCAGGTCGACGACGTAGGAGTGGATGCGGGTGCGCCCGCGCGAGACGGCGCCGAGCTCGTCGACGGTGCGCGCGAGCGCCGAGGCGTCGCGATCCCAGAGGGTGACGGATGCCGCGTGCTCGGCCACCGCGCGCTGCGCGTACATGCGGCCCATGCCGCCCGCAGCGCCCGTGATGAGAAGTCTCGCCCCGCGCACCGTTCTCGTCATCCGTCCATTCTCCTGCACGCGGACGCGGCCCGGACCCGGACCCGGACTGTACCCGGACTGTACCCGGACCGTACCCAGAGGGTGTCAACATGTTGACGAAATATCTGTCAACCTGTTGACATCCAACGTGTCAACCGGTTTACTCATCCCATGACCGCCGAACCGAACCCCCGACCCGAATCCGGTGGCCCGCTCGGCGACCGCGTGACGGTCACCCTGCACTACCTCGTCGACCGCATGGACCGCTTCGCCGACCAGTTGCTGCAACAGCGCTTCGGAATGAGCTACAGCCAGTTCATGTTCATCGCCGTGCTCGCCGATCTCGCGCCGCCGCCCGACATCACGACGCTCGCGACCTGCCTCGGGGTCAGCAAGGCCGCCGTGAGCAAGCGGGTGCCCGCGTTCGTCGAGGCCGGCTGGGTGCAGACGCACACCGACCCCGCGAATGCGCGTCGCGTGCTGCTCTCGATCACCCCGAAGGCGGGGCGCTTCCTCGCCGAGGCGCTGCCGGTGCTCGATGCGTCGTTCACCGAGACGTTCGACGACCTCGCGACCGTCGACCTCGCCGCCCTGCACGAAGACCTCAAGACCGTCATCCGCCACCTCGACTCCAAGGAGCACTGAACCATGACGAACACGCTCGTGATCATCGGCCACCCCAACGCGGGCAGTTTCAACCACGCCCTCGCCGCGCAGTACCTGACCGGCCTGCGCGCGGCATCCGTCGCCCCCGCCGACCTGCGGGTCATCGACCTCGCAGAGCGGGAGTTCGACCTGCTGCCCACGGCCCGCGGCGATCTGCGCGCGCCAGACGGCGACACCTCGCACCTCGAACCCCGCATCCGCGCCTTCGTCGACGACGTCGCGTGGGCCGACCACCTCGTGTTCTTCTTCCCGCAGTGGTGGGGCACCTACCCGGCCGTGCTGAAGGCGTTCCTCGACCGCGCCATCCTCTCGGGCACGGCGTTCACGTACGGACGCGGGCAGATCTCGACGCGCCTCCTCGACGGCAAGACGGCCCGCATCGTCATGACCATGGACTCGCCGATCGCGTGGAACCGGTTCGTCTACCGCAACGCCGCCGAGACCTCGCTCAAGCGGGCGACCCTCGGGTACTGCGGCGTGCGCACCATCGGCATCACGCGCCTGACGCCCGTCCGCTTCTCGACCCCCGAGAAGCGCGCCGCCTGGCTCGAGCAGGTTCGCCGGCTCGGGGCGACGGATGCCGCGAGGGCCCGCCGTCGTCAGCCCGCCGTCGCCGTGGCATCCCCGGTCGAATAGACCACGTTTGTCGAATAGACCACCTTTTCAGGACCACATCGGTCATGCGTGCAATATGCGTCCATGACCGATGTGGTCCTGAAAAGGTGAGAGCCGCGTGGATCAGCGGCGCAGCAGCGAGACGGCGTAGGCCGTGATCCACGCGAACCCGAGCGCCACGCCCACGAACAGGCGGATGCTGGCTGCCGGCCCGAACGGCACGCAGAGCACCAGGCAGGCGAGCCCGATCACGATCGACCAGGCCGCCGCCGTTCGCCGCCCCTCCCAGCGCAGCCGCTTCGCGACGACGAACGTCACGGCCACGAGCGCGAGGAACGCGAGCGGCGCCGCGAACGCGTGCACGCCGCCGTGGAAGGTCCACTCGGTCGGGTACCCGTCGGGTGTGCCGAGCGGGAAGCCGAGGGCCGGATCCGCCGTGAAGGCCCCGCCGAGCACGAGTCCGACGCCGTAGAGGCCGAACAGCACGGGCGCCCACACCCGCCCTGGGCCGTCGCCGAGGCTGCGGCGGGCGCCGACCGCGAAGGCGAGCATGAGCACGCCGGCGACGATGAAGTTCGCGATCTGCAGGTATCCGCGGTCGCCGAGCGAGAGCAGGCTGAGCGGATGCCGCGACAGGTCGAATCCCTCACGCGCGAGCGCCTGCACGAGTCCGGCCACGACGAAGAGCGGCCCGGCGACGACGCCCGCGAGCACCAGACGCCGAGTCGCGGCATCCGGGGCCTGGGCGACGGCGTGCGGATGCGGGCTCCGCCCGGCGAGGCGGGCGGCGTCGACGTCGACGGTCGAGGTGGTGTCCATGGTGTGCTTCCCTCCGGTCGGCGACCCGGTCGATCGGGTCGTTCACCAAGGCGTCGCGGCGCGGCATCCGTTCTCGACACACTCTCGGAAATCACTCCGAAGTCGTCTTCCGCCCATGTCGAGAACGGCCGAGCGGCACCGACGCTATGGTGAGGGCACGCCGACCGGGCGCGCCTCATGGAGGAGGAACCCCATGCGTTACCTGTGCATGATGAAGTCGACCGACGAGAACGGCCAGACGCCGCCCGCGATGTACGAGGCCATGGCCGAGTACGACCGCTGGGGCCGCGAGGCCGGGGTGCTCATCGACAGCCAGGGCCTGCTGCCGAGTTCGGCCGGCGCGATCGTCTCGCTCGCCGACGGCGCCATCAAGGCCGTCGACGGCCCGTTCACCGAGGCGAAGGAACTCGTCGGCGGCTACGCGATCGTCGAGGTGCGCACGCACGAGGAGGCGCTCGAACTGGCGCGGCGGCTCATGCAGATCCACGTCGACAACTGGCCCGGCTTCGTCGGCAGCGTCGAGATCCGGCAGATCGCGGAGTACTGAGCCGCGCCCTTGCGTCCGGGCGGCGCGCGTGGTCTCATGCCCACGTGGGTGAGGAGACGACGCGCGCCGCGATCGAGGCCGTCTGGCGGCTGGAGTCGACGCGCCTCATCGCCGCGCTCGTGCGCTTCGTGCGCGACGTCGGCCTGGCTGAAGACGTCGCGCAGGACGCGATCGTCGCCGCCCTCGCCCAGTGGCCGGCCACCGGCATCCCGAGCAGTCCCGGAGCCTGGCTCATGACCACCGCGAAGCGCCGGGCGGTCGACGAGTTCCGTCGACGCGCCAAGCACGACAGCGCCTTCGCGGCGCTCGCCCGAGAACTCGACGAGGCCGTCGAGACCGACCCGGGCGCGGGCATCGACCATGTCGAGGACGACGTGCTGCGGCTGATGTTCATCTGCTGCCACCCGGCCCTCACGCCCGAGGCGCAGACCACGCTCACGCTGAAGCTCGTCGCGGGCCTGTCGACGCGCGAGATCGCCCGGGCGTTCCTCGCCCCGGAGGCGACGATCGCCCAGCGCGTGTCCCGTGCGAAGCGCACGCTCGCCGAGGCGGGCGCGGCCATCGAGGAGCCGAGCGGCGTCGAGCGCGCCGAGCGGCTGCAGACCGTGCTCGGCGTCGTCTACCTGCTCTTCAACGAGGGCTACTCGGCGACCGAGGGCGAGGACTGGATGCGTCCGGCGCTCTGCGACGAGGCCGTTCGTCTCGGGCGCATCCTCACCGCGCTCGTGCCGGGCGAGCCCGAGGTGCACGGCCTCTCCGCGCTCATGGAGCTGCAGTCGTCTCGGCTCGCCGCCCGGGTAGGCCCCGACGGCGAGCCCGTGCTGCTCGACGCCCAGGACCGGCGCACCTGGGATGCCGCGCGCATCCGCCGCGGCCAGGCCGCACTCGCGCGCGCCGACGCCCTGCTCACCGCCGAGCCATCGGTCAGCGTCGCGGCGGAGCCCGGACCGTACGTGCTGCAGGCCGCGATCGCCGACGAGCATGCGCGCGCGGCATCCGTCGACGCCACCGACTGGGCGACGATCGCGGAGCTCTACGAGCGGTTGGGGCGTCGCACCGGTTCGGCCGTCGCCGAACTCAACCGCGCCGTCGCCCTCAGCCGGGCGTACGGACCCGACGCGGGCCTCGCCCTGCTCGACCAGCTCGACGACCTGCCCGCCCTGCGCGGCTACCACCTGCTGCCGAGCGTGCGCGGCGACCTCTACGAACGGCTCGGCCGCGGGCTCGAGGCCGCCGTCGAGTTCGAGCGCGCCGCCGCGATGACCTCGAACGAGCGCGAGCGGGCGTTGCTGCTCGGGCGAGCGGATGCTGCGCGCGGCCGCCCGTAAGCCGGGTAGGCGAACCCACCTTTTCAGGACCACATCGGTCATGAGTGCATCATGCGTCCATGACCGCTGTGGTCCTGAAAAGGTGCAAGAGCCCACGACGACGCGCACCTTCGAGATCGAAGAGCCTGCTGGTATCGGCACGCCCGAGGCAGCCTGATCGCAGGACCTTCGACGTCTCCGGGCGTCATACGAGATCCCGCCGTGTTACGCCCCGGGTCGCGGGCGCCTGACAGCGCCTTCCCGGCTGGGTACCGTCGAAGCCACCCCCACCAGCCACCGCACGTCGAGGAGACGCCATGGCCGCGGCATCCGCCACCGCTCGCGCAGTGTCGTCGAACGCGCGACCGGGCGCCGAGGCGGGCTCAGCCGCCGGTGACACGGGCGCCGTTGCGGGCGCGGCAAGCGCGGGAGCGGCAGTCGCAGGAGCGGCAGTCACGAGCTCGGCAGTCGCGAGCTCGGCAGCCGCGGCTCCGGTCTCGCTCCGCGGAATCGGCAGGGCGTTCGCCTCGCAGACGGGCGACCGGCAGGTGCTGCGAGACATCGACCTCGAGATCGCCGCGGGCGAGATCGTCGCGATCCTCGGTCCGAGCGGATGCGGCAAGTCGACCCTCCTGCGCATCGCCGGCGGCCTCGACCAGGCCACGCAGGGCGCCGCGCTCATCGACGGCGAGCCGGTGAAGCCGTTCGACGCCCGGTCGGCCGTCGGATTCCAGGAGCCGCGCCTGCTGCCGTGGCGCACGATCGCGAACAACGTGGCCCTCGGGCTGCCCCGCGGCACGCCCCGCCCCGCCGCGCGCGAGCAGGTCGCCAGGCTGCTCGACCTCGTCGGCCTCGCCGACTTCGCCGACCACCGCCCCCGCGAGGTCTCCGGCGGCATGGCGCAGCGCACCTCGCTCGCGCGGGCGCTCGCGCGCAACCCCGCCGTGCTGCTGCTCGACGAGCCGTTCGGCGCCCTCGACGCGCTCACGCGCCTGAAGATGCAGGACCTCCTGCTCGACGTGCACGCCGCCGAGCCCGCGACCGTGCTGCTCGTCACGCACGACGTCGACGAGGCGCTGCAACTGGCCGACCGCGTGATCCTGCTCGGCCACGAGGGCGAGACCCCGGGCGCCGTCGTCACGCAGACGATCGTCGTGCCCGGCCACCGCCCCCGCGACCGCGGATCGGCCGAGCTCGCCGAACTCCGGGGGCGCCTGCTCGACGGGCTCGGCATCGATCGCCACGGCTCGGCACGCGGCATCGAGACGGGCACCACCATCCCGCACTACCCCTACTGACGCACCACGCTCGTTCCGTGCACCATCCAGCATCGACGCACCACAGCACCGTGCGTCGCCCCGAAGAGGAGATCCCAATGCCCCGCACCGCACCGTTCCTTCGATCCGCGCTCGTCGCGGGCGCCGCCGCCGGCGCCCTGCTGCTCTCGGGCTGCGTCGCCGGCGAGGGCCAGGCCGCAGAGCCCGACGCCGCGGCATCCGGCGAGGCCGCCTCGCTCGAGGGCCAGACCCTCAACATCGACTTCGCGACGTACAACCCGCTGAGCCTCGTCATCAAGGATCAGGGCTGGCTCGAAGATGCCGGCCTCACGGTCAACTGGGTGCAGTCCGCCGGCTCGAACAAGGCCAACGAGGCCCTGCGCGCCGGCGCCATCGACGTGGGCTCGACGGCCGGCTCGGCCGCGCTGCTCGCCCGCTCGAACGGCTCGCCGATCCAGGTCATCGACATCTTCTCGCAGCCCGAGTGGGCCGCCCTCGTCACGGTCGACGGCACCGGCATCGACTCGGTCGACGACCTCAAGGGCAAGCAGGTCGCGGCGACCAAGGGCACCGACCCCTACTTCTTCCTGCTGCAGTCGCTCGAGGCCGAGGGCCTCGCGCCCGAGGACATCACCGTGCAGAACCTGCAGCACGCCGACGGCTGGGCCGCACTGCAGAACGGCTCGGTCGACGCGTGGGCGGGCCTCGACCCGATCATGGCCGGTGCCGAGGAGGAGGGCGCGAGCCTCTTCTACCGCAACGTCGACTTCAACAGCTACGGCTTCCTGAACGCGACTGAAGACTTCATCGAGAACAAGCCCGAGGTCGCCCAGGCCGTCGTCGACGCCTACGAGCACGCTCGGGCGTGGGCTGAAGAGAACCCCGAGGAGACCGCCGCGATCCTCGCCGAGGTCGCCGGACTCGACGAGGCCGTCGCCACCAAGGTGATCGACGAGCGCACGAACCTCGACGTCGACAATGTCCCCGGTGACGCGCAGGTCGCGGTGCTCGAGAAGATCGGCCCGATCTTCGTCGAGCTGGGCGACGTCGCCTCGCAGGACCAGGTCGACGAGGCACTCGACACCCTCATCAACGACGAGTTCGCGACCGCCGCCGACCCGTCGCGCTTCGAGTAGGACCCCTGAGATGACGGATGCCTCGCAGTCGCCGGTGACCACCACCGGCCCGCTGATCCACGAGAGCGATGCGATCCGCGTGGCGGTGAACGGCGTGAACACGTCGGTCGCCGCCGGTCGCGGGGCATCCGTCGCCCCTGCTTCACCTGACGGGCCGGTCTCGCATCGCCGTCTCGTCGATCGGCGATGGTTCGTCGTCGTCGGCGGCGCCCTCATCCCGGTCGCCCTGCTGCTCGCGTGGCAGTTCGTCTCGACGAGCGGACTGGTGCCGGTCTCGATGCTTCCGAGCCCCGAGATGGTGTGGCTCGCCGCGGTCGATCTCGCGCAGCGCGGCCTGCTCGGCCTCTATGTCGCCATCTCCACGCAGCGGGTGTTCATCGGCTTCGCCATCGGCGCCGTGTTCGGGCTCGCCGTCGGCGCCGTCGTCGGGCTCTCGCGCCTCGGCGACATCCTGCTCTCGCCCACGCTCGGCGCGATCCGAGCGGTGCCGTCGCTCGCGTGGGTACCGCTGCTGATCCTGTGGTTCGGCATCGGCGAGGACTCCAAGATCATCCTCATCGCCATCGGCGCGTTCTTCCCGGTCTTCACGATCGTCGCCGCGGCCCTCAGGCACGTCGACCGCCACCTCCTCGAGGCCGGACGCGCGTTCGGCCTGCGCGGCATCCGGCTGTTCGCGGCGGTGCAGCTGCCCGCGGTCGTGCCGTCCGTCATCTCGGCGCTGCGCCTCGCGCTCGCGCAGGCCTGGCTCTTCCTCGTGGCCGCCGAGCTCATCGCGAGCTCGATGGGCCTCGGATTCCTGCTCCTCGACTCCGGGCAGAACGGCCGCATCGACCGCATCTTCCTCGCGATCATCCTGCTCGCGGTGCTCGGCAAACTCACCGACTCGCTCGTCGGTCTCTTCGAGCGCTGGGCGGTGCGCAAGTGGGCGTGACGGATGCCGCGGCCGCCGCACCGACGACGCATGCCGTCGCCAGTCCGAATCCCACCATCTCGGGCCTGCTCGACGAGCACCGCCGCTTCCCCGCGGCGCCGGCCTTCGCCGCACAGGCGAACGTCGACGAGGCGTGGATCGCGAACGCCCCCGCCGACCCGGTCGAGTTCTGGTCGCAGCAGGCGGAGCGCCTCGACTGGGCCGAGCCCTGGCACACGGCCCACACGTGGCATCCGACCCTCGCCGATGCCGTGACCGGCGAGCTCAGCGTGCCCCGCGCGGAGTGGTTCGCGGGCGGGCGCCTGAACGCGAGCGTCAACGCCGTCGACCGCCATGTCGCGGCCGGTCGCGGCGACAAGGTCGCCTTCCACTTCGAGGGCGAGCGCGGCGACCGTCGATCGCTCACCTACGCCGAGCTGCAGCGCGAGGTCGCGAAGGCGGCGCATGCGCTCACCGAGCTCGGCATCGTCGCGGGCGACCGGGTCGTCGTCTACCTGCCCGTGCTGCTCGAGACCGTCATCGCGACGCTCGCGGTCACGCGCATCGGGGCGGTGCACTCGCTCGTGTTCGGCGGGTTCTCGGCCGAGGCGCTGCGGTTCCGCGTCGAGGACACGGGGGCGAAGCTCGTCATCACGACCGACGGGCAGTTCCGCCGGGGCGCGGCGGTGCCGGTCAAGGCCGCCGTCGACGAGGCCGTCGCGGGCGTGGCATCCGTCGAGCACGTGCTCGTGATCCGGCGCACCGGCGACGAGACGCCCGACCTGCCGTTCATGCCCGGACGCGACGTGTGGTGGCACGAGATCGTGGCCCGCCAGCCCGACGTGCACGAGGCGGCGAGCTACGACGCGGAGCATCCGCTCTTCATCATCTACACGAGCGGCACGACCGGAAAGCCCAAGGGCCTCGTGCACACGACCGGCGGGTACCTCACGCACGTCGCCTACAGCTACTGGGCGGTCTTCGACGCGAAGCCCGACGACGTCTACTGGTGCACCGCCGACCTCGCGTGGGTCACCGCGCACAGCTACGTGCACTACGGCCCGCTGCTCTCGGGCACGACGAGCGTCATCTACGAGGGCACGCCGAACACCCCGCACCCGGGACGACACTTCGAGATCATCGAGCGCTACGGCGTCACGACGTACTACACGGCGCCCACCCTCATCCGCTCGCTCATGACGTGGTTCCCGGCGGGCATCCCCGGGCCGGATGCGGGCGGCTACGACCTGTCGTCGATCCGCCTGCTCGGCTCGGTCGGCGAGGCGATCAACCCCGAGGCGTGGATCTGGTTCCGCGAGCAGCTCGGCGCGGGCACCGCCCCCATCGTCGACACGTGGTGGCAGTCCGAGACGGGCGCGGCCGTCATGGCACCGCTGCCCGGCGTCTCGACGCTGAAGCCCGGCTCCTCGCTTCGCGCACTGCCCGGGCTCACGACGCGCGTCGTCGATGAGCAGGGGGCGGATGTCGCGCGCGGCCACGGCGGCTACCTCGTCGTCGACGGCACCTGGCCGGGCATGGCGCGCACCGTCTGGGGCAACCCCGAGCGGTACCGCGACTCCTACTGGGCCCGCTTCGCCGACCGCGGATACTTCTTCTCGGGCGACGGCGCGAAGGTCGACGCCGACGGCGACATCTGGCTGCTCGGCCGCGTCGACGACGTCATCAACGTCTCGGGCCACCGGCTCTCGACGATCGAGATCGAGTCGGCGCTCGTCGCGCACTCCTCAGTCGGCGAGGCCGGGGTCGTCGGCGTCTCGGATGCGACGACGGGCGAGGCGATCGTGGCGTTCGTCGTGGCATCCGACGCCCTGACCGGCACCGCGGGAGCCTCGGCGCCCGCGGCGGAGCGGGCCGCTGCACTGCGCTCGCACGTGGCGACGGCCATCGGCCCGATCGCGAAGCCGCGCGAGGTCGTGTTCGTCGCCGACCTGCCCAAGACCCGGTCTGGCAAGATCATGCGGCGGCTGCTCGTGGACCTCGCCGAGGGGCGCCGGCTCGGCGACACGACGTCGTTGCAGGACGACCGCGTGCCCGACGCGATCGCAGCCGTGCTCGCGGCGCCGGTCGAGTAGCGCAGCGCAGCCCGGGTCGTGACGCCCGACGTCATCTCGTGACGGGCGCAGAGTACTCCCCATTGACGGGCGACCGCCAGACCTGCCACGCTGCATCCGGCGATCACCGCCATTTCACCGAGGCGATCACCGCCACTCCAACCCAGAAGGAAGCCCGCATGTCTGACCTGCCTCCCGCCCCCGCTCCCGCCCCGCAGCCCGCTGCCCCGGTCGCGCCGTCCGAGAAGTGGAACGTGCTGTCGATCGTCGGCTTCGTGCTGTCGATCATCGGCTTCAACGTCGTCGCGATCGTGCTCGGCTTCATCGGCCTCAGCCAGGTCAAGAAGACCGGCGAGCGCGGCCGCGGCCTCGCCCTCGCCGCCGTCATCATCGGCTTCGCGTCGATCGTGCTCGGCATCATCCTCACCATCGTCTTCTTCTCGGTGCTCGCCACGTCTGGCGCCGTCACCAGCACCTACTGACGCTCTCGACGAAGCCCCCGTCCGGTGCATCCGGGCGGGGGCTTCGTCGTGTGCTCCGGTCGCGGAGGAGCCGGCGTCAGCCGATCGCGGCAGGCGAGCGGCGCCCGGAGGGCAGCAGCAGCCCGATGACCGCGGAGGCGAGCAGCACGGCCGCACCGACGGCGACGGCCGGCTGCGCGCCCACCGTGTAGAGGTCGGGCACGAGTTCGCCGCCGGCCCCGGTGAACACGGCGGTCGACACCGCGATGCCGAGCGCGACGCCGACCTCGCGGAGCATCGAGTTCGTGCCGCTCGCCTTGGCGTGGTCGACCGGTGCCATGGTCGCGAGCACGGCCGTCGCCGACGGCGCGAACACGAGGCCCATGCCGACACCGGCGACGATGAAGGGCACGACGTACGCCGCGTACTCGACGCCCGGCTCGAGCAGGGTGGTCAGCCAGAACAGCGCCCCGCCGAGCAGCGCGAGTCCGGCGACGATGAGCGTGCGGGTGCCGACCCGCGGGGCGAAGATGCCGGCCAGCGGCGCGACGACCATCGGGGCGAGGGTCCACGGCGAGGTCTGCACCGCCGCTTCGAAGGGGCTCGCACCCTGCACGACCTGCAGGAACTGGATCAGGATGAAGATCGACCCGAAGGCGCCGAAGCTGAACCCGAAGCCCACGAGGTTCGCCACCGAGAAACTGCGGTCGCGGAACAGTCGCAGCGGCAGCAGCGGTGCCGACGCACGCGTCTCCCAGAACAGGAAGGCGAGCAGCAGCACGCCGCCGCCGATCAGGCCGGCGAGCACCTCGGTGCTGTCCCAGCCGGCCTCGTTGCCGCGCACGATGCCGTAGACGAGCGCGAGCAGTCCGAGCCCCGAGAGCAGCAGGCCGACGACGTCGGCCCGAAGGCGGGCGCCGAAGCTGTTCGGCAGGGCGAGCAGGGCGAGCACGACCGAGACCACGCCGACGGGCACGTTGATCCAGAAGATCGCCTGCCACGACCATCCCTCGATGACCGCGCCGCCGATGAGCGGCCCGACCGCGACGCCGAGGCCGGCGACGCCGCCCCAGATGCCGATCGCGAGCGGGCGGCGTGCGAGCGAGACCGAGCCGGCGAGCAGGGTGAGCGAGAGCGGCATGATCGCCGCAGCGCCGAAGCCCTGGGCCGCGCGGGCCGCGATGAGCTGCCCGGGATCGGTGGCGAGCGCCGCGAGCGCGGAGCTCAGCGTGAACACGACGATGCCGATGACGAAGACGGTGCGCCGCCCGTATCGGTCGCCGAGCGCCACGGCCATGAGGATCGTGCTCGCGAACGCGAGCGTGTAGGCGTTCATGAACCACTGCAGTTCTTCGACGGATGCCCCGAAGTCGGCGTGCAGCACGGGCAGCGCGTTCGTCATCACGAGGTTGTCGAGCGTCGCCATGAACATCGGCAGCGCGGAGGCGAGCAGCACGAGCCAGAGCGCGCGCGGGCCGCGACGGCCGCCCGCGACGGCGTCGGACCCGCGGCCCGCCGGGTCGTCGATCGTGCCGCCTGGGCCGCGCGCGGCATCCGTCACCTGGTCTTCGGTGCTGATCGAGGTCGGTTCGGCCGTGGTGGACATGGCGCGACTCCTTGGGTTCGAGGTTGTTGTTATCGGATGATTACTTACGTTTTCTTGCACTGTAGTAATCGACTGATAACATGTCAAGCATGAGTCCCGAAGCCGCCGAAGTCCTCGAAACCGCCGCCCCGGCCGGCCGGATGAGCGCGGCCGATCGTCGCGAGCAGATCCTCGTCGCGGCCACCGCCGTATTCGGCTCCAAGACCTACGTGGGCACCACGACCGACGAGGTGGCCCGCGCGGCCGGCGTGAGCCAGCCCTACGTCGTGCGCTTGTTCGGCACGAAGCAGAACCTCTACATCGAGGTCATCCAGCGTGCCTACGAGCACTTGCTCGAGGCGTTCCGCCAAGCCCTGCCCGGCCCGGTCGAAGAGCGCGCGTCGCGCCTCGGCGCCGCGTACACCGGCCTGCTCGCCGAACGCGGCATGCTGCCCGTGATCGCCGGCTCAACGCAGATCGGCGGGGAGGCCGGCATCGGCCAGGTCGCGCGCGACGGCTTCAGCCGCCTGTGGGAGTTCATCCGCGTCGACGCGGGCTTCTCGGCCGACGACACCCGCGGGTTCTTCGCCACCGGAATGCTCATCAACGCCGTCGTCGGGCTGCGCCTCACCGACGACTACGGCACCGGCGTCAGCGCGACCGAGGTGCTCGACGAGTGCTTCCCCGACGCGCTCGAGAAGGTGCGCGCGTTCCTGCCCAAGGTCGGCGAGCCCTGGTGAGCCGGCCCGCGGTTCACCGCAGCGAGCGGTAGAACGCCCGTTCCTCGGGCGAGAGGTGCTCGGTCGCGTACGACAGCATCGTGCGCGGCATCCGAGCTGCGTACTCGTCGAGGAACCCGGTGAGCACGTCGCGATCGACACGCTTGCCCGTCTCGCGCAGCATCCAGCCGACGGCCTTGTGCATGAGGTCCTCGCGGTCGGCTAGCAGCCTCGGCGCGAGCCGAAGGATCGGCCCGGCGTCGCCGGCCTTGATGAACGCGAAGGTCGCGAGCACTGCCACCCGGCGTTCCCACAGCGCGTCGGATGCCGCGAGCCGATCGAGCAGCGTCAGGTCGCCGTCGCCCGAGCGCAGGTACTCCCCGACCAGGTACTCGGCCGAAGCGTCGACGAGGTCCCAGTTGTTCACGTGCCCGGCCCGCACGGCGTCGAGATAGGCGGCATGCAGCGCGCCCCGCATCTCGTCGTCGCGGGTGCGGGGCCTGCTCGCGACCTCGAACCGCCGCACCATCACGATGAGGGCCGCGAGCCGGTGCTCGTGCACGGGGCTCTCGAGCAGGGCGGATGCCTCGGCGAGCGGCATCCGCTCGAAGCCCTTCACGATGGCGCGGGTCGTCGGCACGCGCACCCCGACGAAGACGTCGCCCTCGCCGTACTGGCCGGGGCCCGTCTTGAAGAAGCGCTGCAGGAACTCCGCGTCGACCGGATCACCGGCCGCATCGATCGCCGCGGCGAGCGTACCCGCGGTCTGCTCGGCGGCCGCCCGGCCCGAATCGGTCATGCTGCGGATGCTACCGCCGCGGGCGCGGCGACCGTTCGGACCGCTCCCGCCACCCGCGCACGCATGTTCCGCCGCTTGGCGATCTGTTCCGCCGAATCGCGGAGGAACGCAGCAATCGTGCACCGGTTGTCAACCAATCGCACTCGAATGCCTCGTAGCCTTGAACCGCACGGCGATTCCCACCGCGCATCCAGCGCCGATCGGCGCGATTCCCGAGGAACGGAGGTTCACATGTCGACCACTGCTGCCGACGCCATCATCGGCGAACCCGAGGTCCTCGAAGACGCGTTCAGCGCAGCCGACCTCGCACTCGCGACCGGCGTCGAGACCGACCGGGCGTGGCTCGCGCTGAAGTCCGCGGCCACCGAGCTGCAGTCCCTGCAGGTCAAGGACGGCTCGGTCGCCGAGGCCACCGACCACGGGCGCGCCGGCGAGCTCGTCGACACGATCGTCGCGTCGATCGAGGCGCTCGCACCGCGGTTCCCGCACGAGGCCGAGTACCTCGCGGCATCCGTCGTCGACTTCCGCCGCTGGCAGGCCGAGGGCTTCGGCGTGCCCGACTTCCTCGACTCGCTGCTGGCGTTCCAGCCGCAGCGGCACCGCATCGACGGCATCCGGCACCTCGTCGTGTTCCCCATGGTCACGCAGAACGGCTCGCCCGACCGCCATGTCGAGGCGCTCGTCGTCGAGACGATCTGGCCCGAGTTCATCGCCGCGCTCGAGGCCGGCGACTACGGCAACAAGCTCTTCGTGAGCCTGCGCCTCGTCGACTTCACGCCCGGCTACGACACGAACTCGGCGGTGCTGTTCCCCGAGACCGTGGCGATGCGCGAGATCCCTCCGTTCACGTGGGGGGCGATCTTCCAGGACCGCGAGGCGGCCAGGTACCGCAAGGTCGTGCGCGCGGCATCCGAGATCACGAAGCTCGAACTGCCGGCCGACGCGGCCGCGCTGCTCGAGAGCCAGGAGCTCGCCGAGCGCACGTTCGTGATGTGGGACATCATCCACGACCGCACGCACATGCGCGGCGACCTGCCGTTCGACCCGTTCATGATCAAGCAGCGCATGCCGTTCTTCCTCTACTCGCTCGAGGAGCTGCGGTGCGACCTCACCGCGTTCCGCGAGTCGGTGAAGATCGAGCGCAGCCTGCGCGCCAGGTCGGCCTCGGGCGACGCGCTCACCGACGTCGAGGCGCAGCTGCTCGAGCACGCGAAGCTCGTGCAGTACGCGGTGATCTTCGACCGCATCTTCCGCTTCGCGATCACGGGTTCGCGCGTGCGCAACTACGACGGTCTCGGCGGCCAGCTGCTCTTCGCATGGCTGCACCGCAAGCACGTGCTCGAGTGGACGGATGTCTCGCTGAGCTTCGACTGGGACGCCGTGCCCGACGCGGTCGTCGAGCTCGGCGACGCGATCGACGAGCTCTACTGGAAGTCGATCGACCGCCCGAAGACCGTGCACTGGCTCGCCGCCTACGACCTCGTCACGAGCGTCGTCACGCCGAACCCCGCGTCGATGTGGGCCGAGGGCCTGCCGCGCGAGGTGCTCGCCGGGCCGCCGAAGGGCTACACCGACCTCGTGATGGACGACGAGTTCCCTCTGTCGATGTTCTACGAGGCCCTCGACAAGAAGATGAAGCCCGTCATCGAGTCGACCGTGGGCATCACGGCGACCTCATGACCGATCAGTTCCCGGCCGTCACCGGCCTCGCCGGCCGCACCGTGCTCATCGCGGGCGCGACCAGCGCCTCGGGGCGCGTGCTCGCGCGGGCCCTGCTCGAGGCGGGCGCGCGCGTCATCGCGGTCGGCAGCGACCAGGGCCGCATCGACGCGCTCGAGGCCGAGATCCCCGGCGTCGTCGGCGAGCGCGCCGACCTGACCGACGGCGACGACGTGCTCGAGCTCGCGATGCGGGTGCACGCGGCGGTCGGCGACGTCGACGGCGTGATTCACCTCGTCGGCGGCTGGCGCGGCGGCGGCGGCATCCCCGGGCAGACCGAAGAGGACTACCGCGTGCTCGAGCGCTCGTTCACGGCGCTCCGATACGTGAGCCGGGCGTTCTGGGACGACCTGCTCGCCTCGCCCGCCGGCCGCATCGCGATGGTCTCCTCGACCACCGTCGCTGCGCCGACGGCCGGCGGCGCGAACTACACCGCGGTCAAGGCCGCGAGCGAGTCGTGGATGCGCTCCCTCGCGCAGGGCATCGCGAAGGCCGAGGCGCCGGCCGCAGCCGTGACGTTCCGCGTGAAGGCGCTCGAGGGGCTCGAGGGGCGGCTCGCAACCTCCGTCGTCGACCTCTGGAGCACGGATGCCGCGGCTGCGGCCGAGCTCAACGGAACCGTCGTCGACCTCTCGGCGTAGCGAGCTCGCCGCCCCGCGTCTCGACCCGGGGTGCGGGTCAGTCGAACGTGCGGTAGCCGCTGGCGCCGAGCCCGGTCGACCAGCATCCGCCGCCGGCGTTGGTGTCGCTCGTGTCGCCGAACGCGGCGAGGTTCCACGCGGCGATCTGCTCATCGCTCAGGCCCGACGGCATCGCCGGCGACCCGTCGGGCGAGTCGTAGGCGGGGTTCCAGTACTCCCAGTAGCCGTAGTCGAGCCCGAGTTCGGTCATGCACGAGCGCACGGCCGACTGGAACTCGAGCCAGTTCTCGCGTGCGGTCGGCACCTCGGGGCCCGGCAGCGGGGGCACCGGCGCACTCAGCGGAGTGCCGGCCGCCTCGGCGGCCTCGGCTTGCCGCTGCGCCTGCGCGCGGCATCCATCGTCGGTCTCGGGGGAGCCTCGCAACGCGGTCGACCAGGCGATCGCCTCATCACCCGAGAGCCCGAGGGGCTCAGGGCTGCCGCCGAGCCACCACTGCCAGTCGAGGTACTCGAAGCCCGCGTCAGCCATGCATGATCGCACGATCGCCTCACGACCGAGCCAGGCCGACTTCTCAGCGTCGGACACGAAGGCCGGGTCGCCGACCGTGACGTAGGGGTTGTACTCAGGCGACATCGGGTCGCTCGGGTCGAGGGGCTCGTCGGGCGGGCCGGGCACGACGGGGGCGCCGTCGGGGTCGGGAGCCGGCGTCGGAGTCGCCTCCGCGGGCGGCGCGGGCGTCGCCGGCGGGGGTTGGGTCGGAGCGGGGTCGGAGCCCGAGTCGCCGTCGGCATCGGCCGCGCCACCGTCGATCTGGCGCACTCCCGACGCGTCGGTTCCGATGTCGCCGTCGTCGGCGCGATCGGTGCCGAGCACCTTGGCGAGGATCACCGCGGGCGACGCGTCGTCGCCGCCGGCCGCATGCACTCCGGCGGTCGCGCCCATCGCGCAGAGCACCAGCACGCCGGCCGCCCCGAACCCGAGGGCCCTGCGGCTGAGGCCGCGCCCGTTCGGGTTCGGGGCTCGACCGTGACCCGTACCGCTCTGGGTGCGGGTGGCGTGCGTTCGGCGACGCCGAACGATCCCACGGCGCAGTGACATCACCTGATCCTACCGCCACCCCCCATTCGGGGCACATCCTCCCAGCGCATGCTCAGGGCATGTCGTCCCGCACGAACGCCGCGACGGGCGCTACGCTCACGGCATGGTGCGCAACCTCCTCAACCTGGCGGTCTTCCTCGCGACGGCGGCCATCGCGCTGCTGGTCGCATCCCTGCTCGTTCCGGGCTTCCACGTGCACCCCGGCGGCTTCATCGTGGCGATCCTCGTGTTCGCCATCGCGCAGGCGCTCGTCGAGTGGCTCGTGCGCAGCATCTTCCACCGCTCGGCACCGACGGTGGCGGGCATCGCGGGCCTCATCTCGACCTTCCTCGCGCTGTGGATCGCCTCGCTGTTCAGCGGCGTCAGCTTCGACGGCCTCGGCGGCTGGATCCTCGCCACCGTGATCGTCTGGCTCATCACGGCGATCCTCGGGTGGGTCGCCGCCAAGTTCATCTCGCCCCGGTTCGACCGACCCGCCAAGCGCTGATCCGGGCTGCGCGCCTACTCGGCTCGCGGAGGCACGTCGCCCACGTCGGCCGTCGGGTCGCCGGGGTCTCCGGGGTCTCCGGGGTCTCCGAGGCCGCCGACCTCGCCTGTCACCGTCGCGACATCCGCCGCCTCGCCGCTGCGCCGGCTGAGCCAGACGAACGGCACCGCGAGCGCCTGCAGCGCACCGCTCAGCGCGAGCGAGAACGGGTAGCCCCAGACATCCGCCGACCGCCCGAGCACCGGCTGGATCACCGCGGCGCCCGTGCTGCCGACGAGCGAGTCGAACGACAGCACGGTCGCGCGTTGGCTCGAGGGGATCATGTCGTTCAGGTACGCCTGGCGCACCGGCCCCGCGGCCGCATCGATGAGCGACCACAGCACGAGCAGGAGGAGCGCGACCCAGAAGCTCCGGTTCACGCCGAGCACGACGAGGATGCCGGCGCTCACCGCGACCGACAGGATGATCGACGTCGTGCGCTTGCGGAACCGCCGACGCAGCCACGGCGCCACGAGCCCTCCGATGATCTGCGACCCGGCCACGATGCCCGCCGCGAGTCCGGCGATCGAGTACGCACCCTCGTCGCCCCACAGTTCGAGCAGGTACGGCTGCAGCGCGTAGAAGACGTAGAACCCGACGCCGGCGGTGAACATCGACGAGAGCATCATGTAGCGCACGCCCGGCCTGCCGAGCCCGTACTTCACGGATGCCACGAGCACCTGCTTCGTCGCCGCGATCGGGTGCCCCCGGCCGGCCGGCGTGAACCCCAGGTCGCGCATGAGCAGCCACGCGACCACGAACATGAGCACCAGCACGCCCGCGCGCATGAGGAACGGCACCCCGAGATCCGTCGCCTGCGCGACGACGCCGCCGAGCGTCGACCCGCCGAGCATCGCGATGCCCGCCACCGAGATGCCGCGCCCGAAGACCCGCTCGAGGCTGCCCGTGTACCCCGTCGCCGTGAGCGCGTCGACGAGCCACGCCTCGACCGCGCCCGAGAAGAACGTGAACCCGAGCCCGAGCAGCACCGAGACGAGCGCCCATGCCCAGAACGGCGAGTGCCACACCCACAGCAGGTAGTAGAGCACCGTGGTCACGGCCAGCGTCACCGTGCCGAGCAGGTACGACACCCGGCGGCCGAGCGTGTCGGCGATCACGCCCGTCGGTACCTCGAACACGACCATGCCGATCGAGAAGAACGAGTTCGCGGCGAACGCCTCGAGGTTCGTGAGCCCCGCATCGAGCAGGAACAGGGTGTTGATGCCCCAGATGAAGGATGCCGCGAGGGTGTTGCCGATGAGCAGGGTGAAGTAGACGGCCTGCACGCGGCCCGGCGTGGAGGTCGGCACCGACGGCGTCGCTGCCGTCGGCGAGCTCATGGCGCGATCCGGCTCACCCGCCCATCCTCCGCCTCCTCCGTCGCGGCCGCCACCCACGTGCAGCGGCCGCCTCCTCGCCCGCTCCTGCCCTCCCCCCGTCCGGCTCCCGTCCTCCTCGCCTCCCGAAACCGAGCGTGATTCGGGCGATCGGATGCCGCGGAGTAGCATGCTGCAACCCCCACGCCCGCGGCATCCGGCGCCACCCACGCCGCCGCGCGGCATCCGCTCGACCCGAAAGCACCCACATGCGCAAGCGCACTGTCGCGCTCATCACCGTCTCGGCCGTCGCCCTCGCCCTCGTCGGCGGGGTGTACTGGGCCGGACGCGACCTGTTCCACGAACCCTCCGCCGAAGGCGTCGAGTCCGTCGTCGGCGAACTCGGCGGCACCCGGGTGCTCGGCGTCTTCGCGCACCCCGACGACGAGCAGACCGTGAACGGGCTCTTCTTCCGGGCCAAGCACCGCGACGGCGCGTACACCGCCATGATCACGGCGACCCGCGGCGAGGCCGGCGAGCAGGGCCCCGTCGTCGGACGCCAGGAGGATCTCGGCGACATCCGCAAGGCCGAGGCGCTGAAGAACAGCTTCAACCTCGGCGTCGACGAGCACGAGGTCTGGGACTACCCAGACGGCGGCGTGCCCGAGGTCGACGAAGACGAGCTCGTCGACCGCGTGGCCGCCACGATGCGCCGCATCAAGCCCGACGTCGTCGTGACGTTCTGGCCCGCGAGCGGTGCCACCGGTCACGAGGACCACATGCAGATGGGGCACGTCACCGAGCTCGCGATCGCCCAGCTCGAGGAGGCCGGCGGCTCGTACACCGGCCCCGACGAGATCGTCTACACGATCAGCCCGACGAAGGCGCTCATCGCATTCGGCGGCAAGGTCGGCGCCTTCGTCGTCGCGAACCAGCCCGAGCCGAATTACGCGATGCCCGCCGAGGTCGGCACGAAGTTCGAGGGGTGGCAGATCCACGCGTCGCAGCGCGACTTCATGCCCGAGTCGTACATCCTGCCCACCTGGGCGATCTACGCCCTCTGGGACCACGAGTTCTACCGCACGCGCGACCTCGCGGCCGACCCGCTGGACTGATCCGCTGCAGCCCGGGCGCGCGCATGTGCCGCCCGGGCTTGCCCGCGGGTCCACGCCGAACCAGACTGAGCCACACGCCGGATGATCCGGCCGAACGTTCGAGGAACGAGACGACGAAGATGCCGACCATCACGAGCTCAGACGGCATCCGCCTGCACTACGTCGAATCGGGCGACCCGGCGGGCCGACCTGTCGTGCTCATCGCCGGATTCAAGGCCGCCGCGACGAGCTGGCACTACCAGGTGAAGCCGCTCACGCGGGCGGGCTACCGGGTCATCGCGTTCGACCGTCGCGGGCACGGGCGCTCCGAGATCGGCCCCGAAGACGGCCACACCATGGACCGGCACGGCGCCGACATCGGCGACCTCGTCGAGCAGCTCGACCTCGTCGACGCGACGCTCGTCGGGCAGTCGATGGGCGGCAACGCGATCTGGGCGCTGCTCGGGTCGGCCGGCGCTGCGGGCTCGGTCGGCACTGCAGGGTCGGCCGGGTCGGCCGGCACCGAAGGCTCGACCGGCGCCCGCGGCATCCGCGACGTCGTAATCGTCGACCAGACGCCGAAGATGCTGAACTCCGACGACTGGGCGCACGGCTTCTACGACTACGACGACACCAACGCCGACACCCTGTTCGCGACCGGCATCCCCGATCCGGGCAGATTCCCGCTGAAGACCAAGGGGCTCGTGCGCATCGCGCGGGTGCTGCGGGCGATGGAACTGCCGAAGGGCGGCAAGCCGACGTTCACCGAGGCCGAGCTCGCACTTCTGGGCGATCACGCGAAGCGCGACTGGCGACCCGGGATCGCCGCAGCCGAGGTGCCCGCGTTCTTCGTCGCCGGAGCCGAGAGCGAGTTCTGGCCCGCCGCGCACGCCGCGGCGTCCGCCGAGCTGAATCCGCTCGCGAGCTCAACCGTGATCGAGCACGACGGACACGCGGCGAACCTCGAGCAGCCTGCTCGCTTCAACGACGAGCTCCTGGCGTTCCTCGCCCGCTGAGCCGCGGCATCCGCCTCTCGCGCGCTCAGCCCGGGAACGCCTTGCCCGGGTTCAGCGTGCCCTTCGGGTCGAGGGCCCGCTTGATCGAGGCGTGCATCGCGATGACCCGCTCGCCGAGCTCGAGCTCCGCGCCGGGCAGCTTCAGCAGGCCGACGCCGTGCTCGCCCGTCACCGTGCCCCCGAGCTCGCGGCACTCGTCGACGATGCGGTCGAACGCGAGCTTCGCCCTGGCCTTCGCGTCGTCGTCGCCCTCTGGCGCGATGATGAGCGGGTGCAGGTTGCCGTCGCCCGCGTGCGCGATGTTGGCGATGACGACGTCGTACTCCGCCGCCGCGGACTGGATGCGCGCGAGCATCTCGGGCACGGCCCCGCGCGGCACGCAGACGTCTTCGGTGAGCACCGGTCCGAGGCGCTCGAGTGCGGGGTACGCGAGGCGACGTGCGACGAAGAGCCGGTCGACCTCGTCGGCGTCGACGGCCTGCTCGACCGAGAGCGCGCCGGCGACGGCCATGAGGTCGGCGACGGATGCCGCGTGCCGCTCGCCGAGCGCACCGACCTCGTCGACCTTCGCGAGCAGCAGGGTGTCGACCCCGTGCGGCAGCCCGAGCGACTGCCAGGCGTCGATCGCCTCGATGCAGGTGCGATCGAGGATCTCGAGGGCCGACGGCACGATGCCCGACGCGCTGATCGCCGCGACCGCCTCGCCGGCGGCGACCAGCGAGCCGAAGGCGCCGACGATCGCCCGCTCCTCACGGCCGGCGAGCGGCAGCAGCTTCACCGTGACCTGGGTGATGATGCCGAGCGTACCCTCCGACCCGACCATGAGCGCCGTGAGGTCGTAGCCGGTGACGCCCTTCGCGGTGCGCCGGCCGAGGTCGACGATCTCACCGTCGGCGAGCACGACGCGCAGGCCGAGCACGTAGTCGCGGGTGACGCCGTACTTCACGCAGCAGATGCCGCCCGCGTTCGTGGCCGCGTTGCCGCCGATCGTCGAGATGCGATAGCTCGCCGGGTCGGGCGGATACCAGAGGCCCTGCTCGGCGACGGCCTGGCGCAGCGTGTCGTTGATGACGCCGGCCTCGGCGACGGCGAACCGCTCGTCGGCGTCGATCTCGACGATCCGCGTCATACGCTCGAGCGAGAGCACGATGCTGTTCGCCACGGCGTTGGCTCCGCCCGAGAGCCCGGTGCCCGCACCACGGGGCACCACTCGGATCCCGGTTGCCGCGGCGAGCCGCACCACGGCGACCACGTCGTGCTCGTACTCGGCGAGCACCACGGCGAGCGGGGTCTCGAACGGCGCCCACTCGGCGTCGTCGTGCGCGTACTCGGCGAGCGTCGCGGCATCCGTCACCACCTGGTCGGGACGCAGCACCCCGTGCAGTTCGGCGAGGACGGCGGCTTCGACGGGCAGGGCGTGACTCATGCGAGCGAGCCTAATCCCGGCGACGGCGGGTCGAGGCATCCGCCCACCCACGCCCCGGCGGCGGAACTCCGCCGCGCGACGGATCCGCTGCGGGCCCCGCCTCGGTAGCGTTGGGGGATGAGCGCCACCCTCGAACCATCCGTCATCGACGGCGTCGAGTGGGTCCGTCCGCGGCCCGGACGCCGGGCGTTCCGCAACGACCTGGTGCTCGCCGCCGTCCTCGCGGTCGCGTCCGCCGGCAGCGTGGTGCTCTACCGCATAGCGGGCATCGGCGACGATGCCCCGTGGTGGGGCTCGGCGCTCTGGGTGCTCGGCATGACCGCGCCTCTGGCCGTGCGGCGTCGTTGGCCCGAGGTCGTGGCGATCACGGCATCCGCCGCCTTCATCATCGGGGCGATGACCGAGACGATGGAGCTGCTCTTCTCGAACATCGCGCTCTTCATCGCGATCTACTCCGTCGGCGCCTGGTCACGCAGCCGCAGCCGCGCCAACATCGTGCGCACGGTGATCGTCGTGAGCATGTTCGCCTGGCTGTTCTGGGGGCTCATCACCTACTCGGCCATGCAGGACTACCTGCCCAACCTCGGGCGCGAGGGGCTGCTCTCCCCATACGTGGCCTACGGGCTCATCAACGTGCTCACGAACCTGCTGTACTTCGGCGGCGCGTGGTACTTCGGCGACGCCGCCTACCGCTCGGCACGGGCGCGGGCCGAGCTCGAGCAGCGCACCGCCGAGCTCGCCGCCGAACGCGAGCGCACGCGCGTGCAGGCGGTCGCCCTCGAGCGGCTGCGCATCGCCCGCGAACTGCACGACGTCGTCGCGCACCACGTGTCGGTCATCGGGGTGCAGGCCGGTGCCGCGCGCCGCGTGCTCGCGAAGGATCCGGATGCCGCGGCCGCGGCCCTCTCTTCCATCGAGTCGAGCGCACGCGACGCGGTCGACGAGCTGCACGGCCTCCTCGGCACGCTGCGCGGCGATGCGGACACCGGCTCGATCGACCTCGCGACCGGACGCGCCGTCGGAGACGGTCCGGCGACGGCGAGCACCTCGACCCGCTGCATCGATCGCATCGACGACCTCGTCGCCGAGAGCGCGACGAGCGGGCTGCCCGTGACCCTCGCGATCGTCGGCGAACCGCGCGCGGTGTCGGCGGTCGTCGACCTCAGCGCCTACCGCATCGCGCAGGAGGCCCTCACGAACGTGCGCAAGCACGCCGGATCCGCGGCGACCGCGGAGGTGCGCGTGCGGTGGGACGACGACGCCGTCGAACTCGAGGTGACGAACTCGGGCAGCGCGACGAGGTCGACGACGGGGCGCAGCACCGGCACGGCAGGCCGCGCCGACCCTGCCGGCGGCGGGCTCGGCCTGCTCGGCATGCGCGAACGCGTCGCCGCGGCAGGCGGCACCCTCGAGACCGGTCCGCGGGCTCGTGGCGGCTACCTCGTGCGCGCCAGGTTCCCGCTGCGCCGAGAGGAGGTGCGCTCGTGAGCATCCGCGTGCTCGTCGTCGACGACCAGAGCCTCGTGCGCGCCGGCTTCCGCACGATCCTCGACTCCGAGGACGGCATCGAGGTCGTGGGCGAGGCCTCCGACGGTGCCGCGGCGATCGCCCAGGTCGCAGCCCTCGCGCCCGACGTCGTCTGCATGGACGTGCAGATGCCCGGGATGGACGGGCTCGAGGCGACGCGCCGCATCACGGCCGATGCGACCTCCACCGCAGCCGTGCTCGTGCTCACGACCTTCAACCGCGAGGACTACCTGTTCGAGGCGCTCGAGGCCGGCGCCAGCGGGTTCCTGCTGAAGAACTCGAGCCCCGAACAGCTCATCGAGGCCGTGCAGGTCGTCGCCCGCGGCGACGCGCTGCTCTCACCCGACGTGACCCGGCGCGTGATCGAGGCGGTCGCGAGCAGCGGAGCCGAGCGGATGCCGCGGCCGGCCGCCGCTCCCGAAACAGGCGCGGCTGGCGCCACCGCACCGGCAACAGGCACGAGCAGCTCGCCCGAGGGGCCCATTCCTGTTTCCGGTTCACCGGAACTCGCGTCGCTCACCGACCGTGAGCGCGAGGTGCTCGAGTTCCTCGCCGAGGGGATCTCGAACGCGCAGATCGCCCAGCGCATGTGGGTCGGCGAGGCCACCGTGAAGACCCACGTGTCGAAGGTGCTCATGAAGCTCGGGCTGCGCGATCGCGTGCATGCCGTCGTCTACGCCTACGAGCATGGCGTCGTCCGGCCTTCGTCGTAGTCGAGGCGCCGGAGGCGGGCCGAATGCGGGCCGGCGCCGAACGCGGCCACCCGGCCACCCGACCACCCGACCCTTGACGCGGTACGAGACGCGCCTTATGGTAAGCAAACGATTAATTAAGGAGTTGCTTACATGCAGAACGGGCCCGACGAGCTCAGCCTCGTGTTCCAGGCGCTCGCCGATCCGACGCGGCGCGAGATCCTCTCGCGGCTCCGCGGCGGCCCGACGACCGTCGGCGAACTGGCGGAGCCCTTCGCGATGAGCCGCCCGGCGATCTCGCAGCACCTGAAGGTGCTCGAGCGGGCAGGGCTCATCGAACGAACCGCAACGGCCCAATGGCGCACCTGCACACTCCGCACCGAGCCGCTCGACGAGGCATCCGCCTGGGTCGAACGCCACCGTGGCGAGTGGAACGCGCGCTTCGACGTGCTCGACGAGCGACTCCGCGAGCTGAAAGGACAGACGGATGCCTGAGCAGACCGCCTCCGCAACGAAGCAGTTCACCATCACCCGCGTCTTCGACGCACCCCGCGACCTCGTCTGGCAGGCCTGGACCGATCCCGACGAGGCCGCCATCTGGTGGCACCCCCGCGGCATCATCACGCCCCGCGAGAGCGTCGACCTCGACGTGCGCCCAGGTGGGCGGTACCGCTACACGATGATCGCGCCCGACGGAACCGAGTACCCGACGGCCGGCGTCTACCGTGAGATCACGCCGCCCGAGCGGCTCGTCATGACCTGGGGCTCGCCCGACGACCCCGACGAGACCGCGCCCGTGCTCACGATCGAGCTCGCCGAACACGGCGAGCGTGGCGAGCAGACGCGCATGACCTTCCACGTGCTGGGCGTCGACGGCGCCCCGGGCGACGAGAACGTCTACGACGGCTGGGACTCCGCGTTCGATCTGCTCGTCGAACACCTCGACGACTCCGGGAGGGAGTGATGGGCCGCCTCCTCGTCGAACAGGTCGTCACCGCCGACGGATACGCCGCCGACCCAGCGGGAGGCATCGACTTCTTCGAGGCACTCGTGCGACCCGGCGCCGACGGCGAGGTCCACCTCAACGACGCCGTGCAGCTCGCCTACGTCTCGCAGGCCGACGCGATCCTGTTCGGCGCGACGACCTATCGCATGTTCGCCGACTACTGGCCGGGCGTCGACCCCGCGGTCGAGCAGGTCGCAGAGCTCATCAACCGGCTGCCGAAGTTCGTGGTCTCGAACACGCTGGCTGCGGCGCCATGGGGCGACGGCGAGATCGAGGTGCTGCGCGGCGACGCACTCGAATCCGCCGCGATGGTGAAGGAGCGGTTCGCCACGGTCATCGTGTGGGGGAGCCTCACGCTCACCGACGCGCTGCTCGCCGCCGGACTCGTCGACGAGCTGCACCTGCGCGTCGTGCCCGTGCTGCTGGGTGCGGGGCGATCGTTCACCCCGCCCGCGGTCGGCGACCGCGCGCTCGAACTCGGCCACGTCGAGGCGCGGCCCGGCGGCGTCGTCAGTCTGCGCTACGTCGTGCGCTGAGCTCGTCCGCACCTGCATCATCATCGGCCTCGGCCTCCGACGGCGCCGCCCCTGGGCCCGACCGGTATTCGGCCGAGAGCAGTCGGTACGACCTGGTGGTGAACGCGGCGAGCGCCAGCACGACCATGGCGAGGCCCGCGACGAGGAACACGAACGCGATGCCCCTGGCCTCGCCCTCGCCGAGCAGCCAGCCCCACGACTGCTGCCCGGCATCGGTCTCCATGTAGGGGATGATGACGAACTCGGCGATCGGCGCGATGAGGAACGCCGTGATCGGCGCGGCCGCCGACTCGATCGCCGCCGCGAAGCCGAACACCCGGCCCTGTCGCCGGAACGTCACGACCTTCTGGATGACGGTCTGCTCGGCCGCCTCGACCGCCGGGATGAGGGCCATGTAGACCCAGATGCCGAGCCCGTAGAGCCACCACCACTCGCGGATGGTGAAGAGCGCGCCGAGCACGCCCATGGCCACGACGACGAGCAGCATCGTGCGGATGGGGTTCTTGCCGAGCCCGAACTTCGCGATCGCCAACCCGCCGATGACGAAGCCGGTCGCCGTGACGCCGAGCACGATGCCCCACACCTCGACGGGGAACAGGGTGAGGCCGTACGGGTCCATGAGCGCCATGTAGACCCCGCCGATGAGGTTGTTGAAGGTCGAGAAGATGATGAGGCCGAACAGCCCAGGCGCCAAGCGGATGGCCGCGATGCTGCCCTTGAGGTCGATCGTCGAGGCGCGTTCACCCTCGGCGGGCACCGGTCGCTCCTCGGGCACGGTGAGGAACAGCAGGTGCACGAGCGCGACGAGCGTCATCGCGATCGCGATGACGAGGGTCCACCCCATGCCGAGCAGGCCGATCGACAGGCCGCTGAACACGCTCGTCACGATGAACGCGAGGCCCTGCACGGTGCCGACGAGGCCGTTCGCATTGGCGTGCCGTTCGACCGGCACGAGCAGGGTGACCGTGGTCGAGAGCGCGATGTTGCGCATGTGCTCGATGACCGAGCCGAAGAGGATGATGCCCGAGAACGCCCAGAACCATGGCCCGCCGAGGTCGACGAGCGCGGACTCTGGCTGCAGCAGGTAGAGCACGCCGGCCACGACGAACGCCCCGAGCGTCACCAGGCTCGAGAAGACCATGACCTGCAGCTTGCGGTGGCGGTCGACGATCGAGCCGAACAGCATCGCGAAGAAGGCGATGAGCAGCATGTACGCGCCGCCGATGATGCCGGTCGCGAGCACCGACCGCGTCTCGAGGTAGACCCAGAACGTGAGCGCGAACCAGAGGAAGCTCGTGGTGATGTTCGCGATCGCGGTGTTCACGAGCACCTGCAGGAAGGTGCGCATGCCGTTGGGCGGCGGCACCACGCCCGCCTCGGCGTTCGTCGCCGCGTGCGACTCGACCGACTCCGGTTCACTCACCCTGCGAGGGTAACCAGCACCTGCGACATCCGGAACCCCTCCCCCTCGAGGCGGAGCGCTCGAGCCCGAGCGCCGCGAACGACCATCCGCACGGGGGATGCCGCCTCCCCGCGACGTCCGTACGGTGATGGCATGCTCGAACTCCACGACGTCACCAAGCGCTACGGCGAGCGCCTCGCCCTCGATCACGTGAGCTTCTCCGTCGGCGATGGCCGACTCACCGGATTCGTCGGCGGCAACGGCGCCGGCAAGACCACGACCATGCGCATCATCCTCGGCGTGCTCGCCGCCGACGGCGGCAGCGTGACGATCGACGGGGCGAAGCTCACCGCCGTCGACCGACGCCGCTTCGGCTACATGCCCGAGGAGCGCGGGCTCTACCCCAAGATGAAGGTGCTCGAGCAGACGGTCTACCTCGCGCGACTGCACGGCTGGTCGGCAGAGGCCGCTCGGCGCAACGCGCTCGACCTGCTCGAGCGGCTGGGCCTCGGCGAGCGCACCGACGACGCCATCGAGTCGCTCTCGCTCGGCAACCAGCAGCGCGCGCAGATCGCCGCGGCGCTCGTGCACCAGCCCGAGCTGCTCGTGCTCGACGAGCCGTTCTCGGGGCTCGACCCGATGGCGGTCGAGACGGTGCAGGGCGTGCTCGCGGATGCCGCGGCCACCGGCACCCCCGTGCTCTTCTCGTCGCACCAGCTCGACATCGTCGAGCGCCTCTGCGACGACCTGGTGATCATCTCCGGCGGACGCATCGTCGCCTCGGGCACCGGCGAGACGCTGCGTGCCGAGCACGGCACCGACCGCTGGGAGCTGCTCGCGAGCGGCGACGCCGGCTGGCTGCGGCAGCAGCCCGGCATCCGCGTCATCGAGTTCGACGGCGGCTGGGCCGTCTTCGAGGCCGAGACGGATGCCGCGCGCGAGGCCGCACTCGCGCAGGCCGTCGCCCGTGGCGGCCTCACCAGCTTCGCGCGCGAGCGCACCTCGCTCGCCCAGATCTTCAAGGAGGTCGTGCGATGAGCACGCAGAGCACCGGCACCCGGCCCACCCCCCGCAGCGTCACCGACCGCCCGTCGGCCCCCCGCTTCGTCGACAGCGTCGGCCTCATCGCCGGCCGCGAGATCACGATGCGGCTGCGCAGCAAGGCGTTCCTCATCTCGACGGGCGTGCTGATGCTCGCCGTGCTCGCCTCGGTGGTGCTCGGCTCGCTCTTCGGCGGGCAGTCCGAGGCCGCGAAGGTCGCCGTGGTCGGCGCCGCGTCCTCCGCGGTCGACGGCAACGACGCCCTCGAGGCGGTGCCGGTCGACGACCAGGCCGCCGGCGAGCAGTTGCTGCGCGACGGCGAGGTCGACGCGATCGTCGCGCCCGCGGCATCCGACCCCCTCGGCGTGGTCGTCATCGGACTCGACCAGACGCCCTCCGGCGTCGTGCAGGCCCTCGCCGTCTACCCGACGGTCGAGCTGCTCGAACCGGCGGCCGTCGATCCGACCCTCGCGTACTTCGTCGCGTTCGGCTTCGGCATCGTGTTCTTCATGTCGGCGATCACCTTCGGCTCGACGATCTCGCAGTCGGTCGTGGAAGAGAAGCAGACCCGCGTCGTCGAGATCCTCCTCTCCACGGTCTCGGCGCGTGCGCTGCTGACCGGCAAGGTCATCGGCAACAGCGTGCTCGCGTTCGGCCAGATCCTCGCGATCGCGGTGCTCGCGCTGCTCGGGCTCATGCTCACCGGCCAGCGCGTGCTGCTCGGCGGCGTCGGCCCATCGGTCATCTGGTTCGTGGTGTTCTTCGCCGTCGGCTTCGTGATGCTCGCGGCCCTCTTCGCGGCGACCTCGGCGCTCGTGTCGCGGGCTGAAGACGTCGGCTCGGTCACGACGCCCGTGACGATGCTCGTGATGATCCCGTACTTCCTCATCATCGTGTTCAACAACAACCCGACGGTGCTCGCGATCATGAGCTACATCCCGTTCTCTGCACCGGTCGGCATGCCGATGCGGGTGTTCCTCGGCACGGCGGAGTGGTGGGAGCCGTTCGTCTCGCTCCTGATCCTGCTGGCGACGACCGCCGCGGCCGTGCTCGTCGGCGAGCGCATGTACCGCAACTCGCTGCTGAAGACCGGGACCCGCGTGAAGCTCGGCGACGCACTGCGCGGCTGAGTAGACCGAGCACGATCAGGGCGAGCGGATGCCGCGGGCGGGGGCCCGCGGCATCTGCGCGTCCGGCCGGCCGCGAGTTCGACTGCCGCCCTGCCGCATGTTGTATCGACACCATGACCGCTCCCAGCGAGGCTGTTCACCTTGCTTTCACCGCCGGCCGGGCGAGTCGGGCACATCGCGCGTGAACCCGCGACGAACATGTCTCGACAACTCCCGAATCCCCTCCTGCGACGAGCTCGATCTCCGAAGACTGGGTTGCGGCGGCATCCGTCGCCCGTGATTCCCATCCCTCTCGGAAGGCCAACCGTCATGCCCTCGCCGAACCGCGCGATCCGCGCCGTCTCGACCTCGTTCCTCGCCGCCGCGCTCGTCGCGGCGCCCATCTGCGCGCAGGCCGCATCGGCCGCCCCCGCCGAGACGCCGGCCGCCGCCGGCTCCAAGGCCGCGAAGACGCTCGTCGTCGGCATCGACGGCGCGAGCTTCGACTTCCTCGCCCCGGCCGACATGCCGAACCTCGACGCACTCCGTGCCGCGGGCATGACGGCGGCGAGCAACCTGTACGCGCAGCCCATGGCCGGCACCGTCTCGGGCGCCGGGTGGTCGAGCATCGCCACGGGCGTCTGGCCCGACAAGCACCGCGTCGTCGACAACAGCTTCAGCAACCCGAACTACGCCGCGTACCCCGACTACCTGACGCGCGTCGAGGCCGCCGCGCCCGACCGCTCGACACTCGTCGTCGGCACCTGGACGCCGATCCCGCAGACCGTCTTCGGTCCGGCGGTCGACCAGCGCGTCGCCGGCGGAGACGATGCCGGCACAACGGGGAAGGCCGTGGCGGCGCTCGGCGCCGGCGACCCCGACGACGTGTTCGTGCACCTCGACGAGGTCGACGGCGCAGGGCACTCGGTCGGCACGAACGGCGCCGCCTACGGAGCCGCACTGAAGCGCGCCGATTCGCAGCTCGGCGAGATCCTGGCGGCGGTCGAGTCCCGCGCGACCCGCGCCGACGAGGACTGGACGATCATCGTCACCGCCGACCACGGACACACGCCGACCGGCGGACACGGCGGCAGCACCCCGGCCGAGCGCAAGACGTTCGTGATCGCCACGGGCCCCGGCATCGAGCCCGGTTCGGTGCGCAACGACGTGAAG
This sequence comes from Agromyces sp. Leaf222, assembly GCF_001421565.1. Lineage (NCBI taxonomy): Bacteria > Bacillati > Actinomycetota > Actinomycetes > Micrococcales > Microbacteriaceae > Agromyces > Agromyces sp. Leaf222. The sequence goes on from NZ_LMKQ01000003.1 coordinate 255,419, forward strand.
GTCGTCGACATCGCCCCGACCGTGCTCGCGGCCGACGGCATCGCCACCGACGCCACGTGGAACCTCGACGGCACCGCGATCGGCGAGCTGAAGGCCGACGAATTCGACGCCCTCCGCCCCGTGCTGCAGGGCAAGGTCGACGAGACCCGCCCGTCCGCCGGCGTGCTCGGGTGGACGCACACCACCCCCGAGGGCTGGACCATCGACAACTCGAAGATGCCCACCGGGGGCGTCACGGAGTGGGCCGGCTGGTCGTTCGCGACCGACGAGTTCTGGACCAACGTCGAGCTCGGCCAGCGACGCGAGACGAGCGTGCGCAGCCGCGACGTGTTCGCCGTGGCCGACTCCGACGAGTGGGACGACAAGTCGCATGCGGCGGGCCAGTTCGACTCCACCCTCGTGAGCCCGGCGTATCCGCTCACCGGCGCCGCGACCGCGACGCTGGCCTATGCGACGAACTACTTCATCGACGGCCCGCAGTCGGCCGAGGTCTCGGTGAGCTTCGACGGCGGTGCCCCGCAGTCGCTGAAGGCGTACTCGGCCAACACCAACACGAACGAGCGGCTCGCCTTCGACGTGCCCGCCGGCGCTCGCACGGCGCAGTTCCGCTTCCGCTACACCGGCACCAACAGCGCCTTCTGGACCGTCGACCGCGTCTTCCTCGAGCAGGATGCCGCCCCAGAGGTGCCCGACACGACCAAGCCGGTCGCGACGCTCGTGACGCCGACCGCCGCCGGCCCGTTCCGCGCCCTCGAGGTGCAGGTCGACGCGAGCGACGACCGCGGGCTGAAGCGCATCGTGGCGAACGTCTACCGTGACGGCACCCTCGTCAAGAGCACGCAGACCCCGGTCGACGGCGCGACGTCCGGCACGCACCGCGCGACGGTGACCCTGCCCGACGGCGCGTACACGGTGAAGTTCAACGCCGAGGACCTCGCGGGCAACATCGCCAAGACCGGCACGTTCGCCTTCACGGTCGACGCCACCGCCCCCACCGCGACCGTCAAGACCGGCGCCGGCGAGACGGTCGGCGCCGACGGCACCTACGAGAAGGTCAGCTTCAAGCTCTTCGACGCGGGCAAGGTCGACAAGGTCGAGCTCAACGGGGTGGTCAAGGACCTCTCGAACAACACCTGGTCCGACGTGAACTTCGTCAAGCCGGGCGTGTTCGGCGCGGTCGCGGGGCAGAACACGCTGGTCGTGTACGACGTCGCCGGCAACACCCGAACGGTCGCCTTCAGCCTTCTGGGCTGAGATCAGGGCGAGCGGATGCCGCGGGCGGCCGCCCGCGGCATCCGTGCGTCTTCGGCGGGCACACGCAGGTTCGGTGCGCCGCCCGTCACGATGCGTTCAGGCACGGGGTGGCAGGATGGTTCGGTGACCCACGAGCGCTCCCCCCTCCATGACACCACCATTCGTGGTTTCGCCTCCGACAACTACTCCGGCGTGCATCCCGAGGTGCTCGCGGCGATCGCCGCGGCCAACGGCGGACACCAGGTCGCCTACGGCGAAGACGCCTACACCGAGCGCCTGCAGCAGGTCTTCGCCCACCACTTCGGCGAGGGCGTCGAGGCCTTCCCGGTCTTCAACGGCACGGGCGCGAACGTCACCGGGCTGCAGTCGATGCTGCCGCGCTGGGGCGCCGTGATCTCGGCCAAGACCGCGCACATCAACTCCGACGAGGGCGGTGCGCCCGAGCGCGTCGGCGGCATGAAGCTGCTCACCGTCGTCGCGCCCGATGGCAAGCTCACTCCCGAGCTCATCGACGAAGAGGCCTGGGGCTGGGGCGACGAGCACCGCGCACAACCGCTCGTGGTCTCGATCACGCAGACCTCCGAGCTCGGCACGCTGTACACACCCGAAGAGGTGCGGGCCATCGCCGACCACGCGCACGACCACGGCATGCTCCTGCACATGGACGGCGCCCGGCTCTCGAACGCGGCCGCGTCGCTCGGTCTCCCGCTCCGCGCCTTCACGCGCGATGCCGGTGTCGACGTGCTGAGCTTCGGCGGCACGAAGAACGGCGCGCTCGGCGCCGAGGCGATCGTGGTGCTGAACCCCGCGGCATCCGATGGCCTGAAGTACCTGCGCAAGCTCAACATGCAACTCGCCTCGAAGATGCGCTTCGTCTCGGCGCAACTCATCGCCCTGCTCGAGGGCGACCTGTGGATCCAGAGCGCCTCGCACGCCAACGCAATGGCCCGCCGCCTGCGCGACGCCCTCGACGCCGGCATCGGCGCGGGGGAGCTGCCCGGCCTCGGGTTCAGCCAGCCCACGCAGTCGAACGGCGTGTTCGCGGTGCTGCCCGTCGGCGTCGCCGATCGCCTGCGCGATCGCGGCTTCAAGTTCTACGACTGGGATGCCGCGAAGGGCGAGGTGCGCTGGATGTGCTCGTTCGACACGAGCGAGGCCGACATCGACGCGTTCGTCGCCGGCATCCGCGAGGAGCTCGCCGCGGCGTAGCCGCCTGCACGTCGAACGGCCCGGTCGGATCCGACCGGGCCGTTCGCATTCGGATGACGGGCGCGCACGCCTCGCCTCCGGACTCGCGTCTGCCCGCCTACTCGGGCGCGAGCACCTCGGTGTCTCGGTTGAGCGAGCGCTTCTCGAAGTAGTCGCGCGACCCCGGGAACAACGCCCAGACGAACATGAGCACGACCCCCAGCACGAGGGAGCCGATGCCGATGAGGAACGCGCTGCCGACGCCCGCGAGCTGCGAGTAGCCGTAGTCGGGGTTCGCCATGTCGATCGCCGACTGCACGAACGCCCAGACCATGAACACGCCGCCGAGCAGCGGGAACACGAAGCGGTAGAACGCGTTGCGCCAGCTGTCGAAGAGGTTGCGTCGGAAGTACCAGATGCACGCGAAGCTCGCGATGCCGTAGAAGAACGCGATGGCCAGCCCGATCGAGAGCACGGAGTCGGCGAGCACGCTCGTCGAGACGAAGCTCATGCCGGCGTAGTAGACGATCGCGACGACGCCGATGAGGGTCGTCGAGAACGTCGGCGTCTTCGAGACCGCGTGCACCTTCGCGAAGCGCGGCGGCAGCGCCTTGTAGACGCCCATGGCGAAAGTGCCGCGGGCGGTCGGCAGGATCGTCGTCTGCGACGACGAGAGCGCCGAGATCGCGACGGCGATCACGAGGAACCAGCCGAGGGGGCCCATCGCCATGCCGGCGAGGGCCGAGAACACGTCGTCGGCGTGCTCCTCGTTGGCGAGACCGGTGCCGGTGTCACCGAGACCGGCGTACATCATCGCCACGACGGTGACCCCGACGTAGGTGATGAGCAGCACGAGGGTCGACAGGGTGGCTGCGCGGCCCGGGGTGCGGCGCGGATCCTTCGTCTCCTCGGTGAGCGCGAGGCAGGTGTCCCAGCCCCAGTAGATGAAGAGCGCGAGCAGGATCGCCTGCACCATGCCCGTGCCGTCGGCGAGGAACGGGTTGAACCAGTCGAGCGAGACGGGCGTCGGATCGGGGGCTGTTCCGCCGAAGAAGCCGATGAGGCATCCGACGACGAAGGCGGCCATGGCGAGGTACTGGATCGCGAGCAGCACCTGCTGCATCCGCTCGCCGATCTCGACGCCGCGGAGCGAGATCCACGTCATGGCCGCGATGATGATGCAGCCGAAGGCCGTGACGATGAACCGGTCGTCCGACAGGGAACCGTCGCCGATCAGGCCGAGCAGGTAGACCGACGCGATCTCCGCGAGATTGGCCATGACGAGCACTCCGGCGACGGCGATGCTCCACCCGGCCATCCAGCCGGTGCGCGGACCGAACGCCTTCGCGGCCCAGGTGAACACGGTGCCGCAGTCGGGCACGTCGTTGTTCAGTTCGCGATACGCGAATGCGGTGAAGAGCATCGGCACGAAGGCGAGGATGAACGCGACGGGTGCCTGCGCTCCCACCGCGATGATGACGTAGCCGAGCGTCGCCGCGAGTGAGAACAGCGGTGCGGTCGAGGCGATGCCGATGACCGTCGACCCCCACAACCCGAGCTTGCCGATCGCGAGGCCCTTCGTGGGCGTGGGATCGGTGGGGACTGCGGCGCCGGCCGTTGGAGTGGTCATCGGATACCTTCTCGCCGTCGAGGGGTGGGCGCGCATGAGGTCGGAACCGACCGACGCGGATGCTCTCATCATATACCGACCGACTAGACGGTCGGTTTCGTCGGCGCGAGGGACCCTGCCGCCGCCGTTCGACAGCGGCCGGGAGCGATCAGGCCCGGGCGCCGCCGGCCTGCATCGCCTCGAACGACGCGACGATCGACTCGACATGCGCGGCCGTGAGCACCTGCTCGCCCTCGGACAAATTCATGAGGGCATTGTGATTCATGCCGTCGCCGGCGAAGAGCACCATCCGCGCAAGCGATGGAGCCCCCGTCGCCGCGGTGAGCACCTCGAGCCACCGGTGGCGGCACTCGCGCAACACGTCGAGCGCGGACTCGTCGCCGGTCTGCGCCACCCGGTAGCCGGCCTCGATGACCCGCTCGAGCTCGCTGTCACGATCGAGCGAGGAGACGAGGTAGTAGCGCACGGCACCCTCCGGCGCGGCACCCATGCGCTCGGCGTCGCGCTCGGCCTGGGCCCGCAGCTCGACGAGCAGCGCGGAGCGCAGCGAGCTGACGGATGCGAAGTGGTGCAACGCCCCCGACTTCGAGAGGCCGGCGCGACTCGCGACGCCCTCGAGGGTCGCACCGCGGATGCCGCGCTCCACCAGGAGGTCGGTGTAGGCGGTGAGCACTCTGGCGGCCGGGCCGTGGACGGTGATCATCAGCCCATCGTACGAGGCGCCTCGAGAGCGCGGGCTCGCGGATGCATGCGGGCCACCGTCGAACGCAGAAAGGCCGCCTCATCGGGCGGCCTTCGTTTCGGTGCGGTGCGTGGTTGGTGTGTTAAATGCGAAGAGCCGCCCACGTGGTGGGCGGCTCTTCGGTAATGGTTGTCCGGCGGTGTCCTACTCTCCCACAGGGTCCCCCCTGCAGTACCATCGGCGCTGCGAGTCTTAGCTTCCGGGTTCG